>NZ_JAETXJ010000011.1 GCF_022508225.1 Desulfovibrio sp. UIB00
TGCTCATCCGGGCCAGCAGGGCCAGCCTGGACAATACGGGCATGGCTTGGACGCTTCACGCGTTTGCGGGTACGCACCGAAAGGTTTTCTTCCTGGTAAATCCTTTCTGTCCGCTTGTGGTTCTGCACCAGCTCTTCCCGGCGCAATAATTCATGCAAGCGCGGAGAACCGAAACGACGTCGGTCATTTGCCAGTTCCAGCATCCGCGTTCGTAAAAGAAGATCACGGTCTTCAGACGGTGATCGCCTGGCTGAACTGCGGTTAAACTGAATCTCTCGGCAAGCCCGCCGCTCTGAGTAGCCATGCGCAGCCTGAATGTGATGTACGGCTTCCCTGTTGGCTGCGGGCTTCAAAAGTTTTTTGAGATCATGTCCTTCAGGACGACGATATCAAGCGCTTGTTCACCTACAAGTCTTTTCAGACGGGCGTTCTCTTCCTCCAACTGGCGCAACACCGCTTGGCATCAGAGATGTTCATCCCGCCAAACTTGCTGCGCCATTTGTAAAAGGTCGCATCCGAGATGCCATGCTGACGGCACAGATCAACGACACGAACTCCAGCCTCGGCTTGCCGCAAAATCCCAATAATTTGCTCTTCAGTGAATCCACTACGTTTCATTTTTGTGCTCCTATGTCAGGAACACTAACTTTTCAATGGCATACTTTTCGGGGGGAGGGTCAAAATCATGAATGGCTCAGCTAGGCAAGACCCTTTATTTTTTACTTACCATTTTCAATGAATTTAAAAAATAGCGAGCAAAATCAGGATATGAATCTACAAGCTTAGGCAATACGGGCTCGACTTTTTCTTCTTCACTCCTCAGTGAATCGTATAAAAGACAATCTGCAAAAACCCCATTGCTTAAATCTTTAAGGATGTGTTCGTATCTTCCTTCAAAATGTTTGTTTATAACATCATAGGCTTCGATTTCCTTCATACCGAAAAGAGACCTATGCTTAAGACGATCTTTCTCGGCAACAAAATATATTCCTTGCTTGTGTCGTCGATATACACTCATTACTTTATTTATGAAGCCAATTTTCCCCTTCTCTGCATGCAACAGGTGCAAATACCAGTCGCCAGGACATAAATCGGATCGGAACCAATCCGGCAATCCTCCACGAAAACGCCACCGATACATAACAGAATTTGTTTGAATAAGATTACACTTAAGCAAATCACTCAAATAATAGAATTGGCAAACTCCACGAGGAAGTTCACTTACTGGAGGATATAAGCGTTCACGTTCTGGCTCATCCTCATACAAAACACGTACAAGATGAAAGCATAGCGATGCAGTTTTATTTTCTTCCAAAAAGTCATACTGAAGTTGCAATTTATAAGGATCAGTAAAATAATCGTCTCCATCACACGAGGCTACATACTGACTTTCAGCACTTTCATAAAGTGCAGCATAATTCTCCCCACCACCAACATGATGTGTATGTAGAATTGGAGTGATAGATCTATACCTGTTGGCGTATTCACGGATAATTTCTTGAGTACCATCTGTAGAACCATCATCAGCAATAATATGCTCCACAGGGAAATTCGTTTGCTGTAAAAGCACGCTCTCAATCGTTTCGGCAATAAAAGCTTTATGGTTGTAAGTCGCTGTAAGCACAGAAACCTTTGGCATGTCAACAACACATATTTTATGATACCCGTGCACACGCTCAACGGCCTGCAAACAGCGCAGTGCGACTTTAGGAAGTTGATGGGAAGAAGTGCGCGCGCCCTTCAAAATACGCTGAGCAAAATCTGAAGATAAAGATTTAGCCAATTCCATAGCCATAGCATCATCTAACAGTTCAAAAGGCTGCCACTTCTTGTAGGCAATATCTCTTTGCTCCAAAGCCTCCTTGAAAAAAACATTTGGATCCATATGTTCGTACAAGCTCTTATCTTTTTTCAAGTACGTTTGCCACAAATCACTTCTTAACTGCGGAGATAATAACGGACTTGTGTTCGTCCCTCTTTCTAAAAAAGCACTTTGATCATACCAAAATAGTCCCGTCTCAGAAACCTCCTTGCATTGGGTGAGATTAATACTTTCAATAAACTTAAGCACCTCCTTTGAAACAAAAGGTAAGATCAGATTATTATTAGAGATTAAACTGACACTATCGTTAGATGAGATGTTAAAAATCTGAAGCAAGTCAGAATGCACATCACTGTTACAACTCATCCCCTTAGCATTACGAAAATGCAATGAACACCCTTCTATCACACTCAATTTTTCAAAACATTCATTCAGAGTTATAATATTTGATAGCTGCTCTTTGATATACTTCCTAATCGAAATATTCCACGAACTACTTAAACTTAAATAACAGGCACTTTCAATTTCGACATCAGGCAATTGAGGATATACAAAGATACGATATTCTGAATCGATGAAGTACTCTTTGAAAAGTTCAACCCAAACTGCAATTTTCAGAAGATCATGTGAGCAATATGACAGATTAATCCCAACAGTATGGATTGTTGTATTTGCATTGCAAGTCGCCAAAACGTCTACTATTGCTTGTCGAGCAGGGCTCGCAACCCTATGATCTCTTAAGAAATTAATATGATTTTCATATGTCAAATCTAATGGGAGATCAAAAGAAGGCACTGAGCAACCAACAATACCGTTCTCATTTAACAATCGAACATTCTGAAGGAAAAAATTACTCATGGATTGCGCAACAGCATACCCTCCAACAAATAAATTTATAAATTTGACCATAGAACGTATTCCAAGGCATCAAAGCCGCAAGTTGAAGAGTTGTATGATGTGTTGTTAGGCTCGATATAAAAATATTGCCTAAACATCAGAAGAAAATTCATGACGTTTACCATAAATGCCCATCCAGCTCGCTTTTGCCCCTAATCTTCCTCCAGTTCCCAAGTACAAACCAACAAAAAATAAATTAATACTAGCCACAAGCAGTTGGGCAATAACATTTTGTCGCCTTTGCGGATAGAAATGTCGAGAGCCACGAAGACGCCAACAATCATTAAAAAACCAAATATCTTCTAGGTACATAACCCATTTAGAGCGCTGCTGTGCAGGGGCAAGCAAGTTCCCCATAAGCATGCGTATACTTTGCGGATAGTATGGACGAACATGAGTTGGATCATAATAAAACCGCTCACCAAGGACAGGACTTATAATTATCAACTTTCCATCAGGTTTTAATAACTCAAGATAGCTATTTATACATGCGGTAAGTGATGCTAAATCCATATGTTCAATAAGATGAGACATAAGAATCACATCATACGATTCTGTCCGAGGGAATTTATCTGGCGTAAAAACATTGTAACCCTGCTCCACGAGTTGAGATACTTGCCGGGGGTTACTGTCAACACCAGTAACTTTGCAGCCCATACGACCCAATATCGACAAATATTTCCCCAACCCGCAACCAACGTCCAACACGGAAGCAGATGAAAACCGTTCAGCAAATAGGTTCACAAGCTGTTTTTCTTCAAAGCGCTGATAATGAGCAAGACTCATAAGCTGTTGCAAATAAGTAGACATAGCCCCCCCCAAAAAAAAATTTATGTAACATGCCTAGATATAGACATTGAGAAAATGCCCAAGAGTGTTTTTGCACACTCAATATCTACAGATTGCAAAGCACTTCAAACTTTATATTTACAAACTTGAAATCACACATCTCGCGACATAAGCAACCTCCTCTCGTGAATAACGGTGGTCTAGGGGAAGCGGCAAAAGATTAGATTCCAGCGATCGCTCAAAAGCTTGCATATTTTCAGTTTCGAGCATGCCTGACCAAAACGTCGGAATAAATATTTTCATGTGCAATAGCTTTTCTTTAGCCCTGCTACTATCACCTGGTAAGAGTAAAGGGTAGACCAAAGGGACATCGTCAACTTCCAATTTGAGAGAAAGCATATTCAACGCCCCTAATTCATCATGCAAAATAGCAAAATTTTCACGCCGTTTCTGTGCGCAGCGCATATAATTTATCATGCTTAACAGTCGCTTAGTGACAACTGACATTGCCTGTAACGGCAGAGACTCTATAAGAACTTCATTTAGCAGGAAGTTGGAGTATCCTTGCTCCAAGTCGCCCTCTGCTCGTTGCAGCAAGTGACTACAACGTCCATTGGAACAATCTTGCTTAAGAGTGAGTGACAAGCTTTTATTGTTAACAATTGCATACCCCCCATCCGGAACTCCAAAAAACTTTCGCGGGGAGTACAGCGCATCAATTCCCGCAGAGTTGAAAAAGAAAGATTGAGAATTGTCTAAAATCAGCCGAGAACGAGTACTTGACAAATGGCGTGCAACTTTACTCTTTAGGCCAAAGTAATTGACATAAAGAAGTGGTATAGGCTCCTGCGGCGCATCCAATGGACAAAGATTTTCATCTATCGAATAATATACTATTCGACAACCTTCATTTTTCAATGCCTGTGGAACGGCTGGGCATATATAGCGGGGTATGGCTAAAGACGAATAGGCATTAACGCGAATGATATAGCGAAGTGCATTGCGGCCAGAGTTTAACTCAACGGCATTAGGATAAAAAGAATAAGGATTTCCCTCTAATTCAAGGAATCCCCCTATCCCACTATTCAAGTTCATAGCACTTTAGCATGTTTGAAATTTCAAGAGGACTATTAAACATCAAAACGTCTATTACTGATAGATTCGGTACAAAAAAATTGCCAAATTGTTTATAGTATACTTGCATCGTCTTTATAAAAGAAAGTGAAATCCCATTTTTCAAAAATTCTTCTTTGTCGTATAGGGATTTACCACCAATGGCATTATAATAAAAATCCCCACCAAGTGATTTGACAAGGCTAATTATCGTTTCTTGCGCTGTTGTTTCTTTTTTCTTATCAAGAAAAGATGATAAAATAATTTTTGTCGTAATACCAAGATAGGAACAAACTTCATTTATCGAATTAACAACAATGTTTGATAAATTATTTCCACATTTACAAACAGCTGACTCGACCATAGGCATTATTTGTTCAAAATATTTAGCTTTTTTATAATTTTGTTCGATCGTTTTTAATAATTTATTTTTTGCTAAATTATTATCCGTCACACAAATTTCATTAATTTTTTTAAAGGGAGACATATTTTGTAGCGGCAGAGTTACATAGTGTTCACTTCCGTTTACTAATATTTTATTCCGATTAATCCATCCATTTTTTATATAATTAACATCATCATACACTACAAAAATATCAACAGCATTAACAAGCTGCCAGTAACCAATATACGGGAAAAAATATGGCTGCATTATTCCTATTTTCATGACTATTAATAGTCCAGTAAGCATTCAAGAGTGTCAACATCAAAAACATAAATACCTTTTTTCTCATAGGCATCTTTGCGCTCGGAAAAAAGATTATCGACAAGAATTGCATTTTTATAAATTATTTTATCAACTTTAGCTTCATGGGCTGCAAGATGAATAATTTCATCAAAAAGCCCCCTGCACAAGTTAATATTTTTAAGGCTTTCATTAAGATCGCCTTCATGCTTTGTGAGCAAAATGATTTTTTTTGAGGAATTTTTACATTGATACAAAAATTGTATAGCTAGAATATTTATTTTATCATTACAAACTAAAGTATCATCGTAATCCATATATACGACGTCGTAATGAATTTTGAGTTTATAAATATTTTGAAGACAGCGACTCAAAGTAACATTCAAAGGTTGAACTAAGACAGAAACATCCATATTCAACGCATCATATGCAGATAATTGTGCAAAATTTACACCTAACTGCCTGTAGAGCCCCATTGTGCCCGCTATTCGGGTAGAAACTTCAAGCAGCTTCAGCCTTCCATGCGTATCCTGCTTCACTTGAAAAAACCAGAGCCCGCGAAATTCCAACTCTGAGTTGAGAGTTTCAGCTATTAAACGACACTCCTCAGTCATTGGCACAGATCGAGAAACAAAAGATATTCCCATCTTCACAAGATCTCGACTGCGCATACCAGCAAAAAGCAAGGCTCCAGATTTACTTGTAAAACAATCAACTGTGTATTCATTACCTGGCAGGTATTCACAAAGGAGCATGGCTGGATCTTGCAAAACAGCACTGATTTCTTGATCAGAATTAACTATTGAACAGCCTTGCCCCCCCTGCCCTCTAGCGGGCTTAGCAAAGAGTGGGAAGATTGACTCATCTTTTTGTTCAAAACAAATAGGACAAAAAGAGAAATTCTTGAATCTATTGTAAAGCAACCTTTTATCTCTGCAGATAAGAGCAGTAGAGACAGAAGAACCAACCACAAGCGCGTCTATCGACTCTTTGTTCTCCAATAAAAATAAAGAAACGTCATCATGAGTTGGAAAAACCATATGAATATTGTGCTCATGCAGGACTGAGTTGAACGCTTCTAAAAAGTCTGGTGATTGAATGTATGGCAAACCATATATATAGCTTTCAGGCTCATACACAAACGCACTGTGGTCTTCAACACTAGATGCTCCAAAGACTCTAAATCGAGGCGCGTATCGTAAAGAACGATAGAGCTCAAGCGCATTTTCTGCACCCGCTGGAAAAATTAGGATGTTCACAGAATGCTTCATACCTTATGCTCCAGCATCTGCTGATGGAAATCGAGTAGCAGGATGTAG
Source organism: Desulfovibrio sp. UIB00 (assembly GCF_022508225.1). Classification (NCBI taxonomy): domain Bacteria; kingdom Pseudomonadati; phylum Thermodesulfobacteriota; class Desulfovibrionia; order Desulfovibrionales; family Desulfovibrionaceae; genus Desulfovibrio; species Desulfovibrio sp. UIB00. Next base: position 6,626 of record NZ_JAETXJ010000011.1, read on the forward strand.
AGTACCACCTGCAAAATTAAAAACGCGCTTATCCTGCAGCTGAGGATGAGCCATAATTTCAAGATACTCTGAATGGTAGGGATGACAAGGATTCAAAACATCTTTAAACCAAAAGACATCGGCAGGCATTGTTCCCCACTGATAGCATGGCCTAAGGATCACTTGATCACATTCCAATTCTTCAAAACTTCGATCAATAAATTCTGGTATCTCTCTGAAATTTCTATCTTGTATGACTAGAGTATTGGTAAAGTGTTTTATATATCCATCTTTGCGCAAGCTGCGTAAAAACATAAGATTGTGCATAAGTTTTTTATAATTCCCCCCCCTTGATATGTGATTATAAGTCCATTCATGAAAACTATTTATGGTAACAATAACCCTAAGATCAACAGTTTTTAAATGTTCTATCCTGGTCCAGTGGGCTTCATCAAAATAAACGCCGTTGGTTTCCAACAGGATGCATAACTCAGGGTCAACTGGGTGGATATTACTCAGGATATCCATCATATAGGCGCTCGCAAAGGGGTCACCATGCCCACTTGTTGAAATCGACTTCGCTGTGTTTAAATATGGGGCAATTCTATCTCGAATAGCACGCATAAGGATATGATAATTCTTAGGCGGACGAAATTTGTCAGGTCGGCATGTTTCACAGTACTGATTGCAGACAAAATCATAAGCAAGATTTATGTGCGTCGGATAGGGCTTGAGTTGAGTTTCGATTGTCCTCTCTGAATCGTCAACATCTGGAAGATTACCATTCTGTAAAAAAGGACAGCCTTCTATGCGACAATGCTCAAAAGAATTGTTCAGAATAGACTCACGCAACATATTTGCTTGGTCGTTTGTCCAAAGCTCATCCACACTTTTTTCAAAAATGTTGCCAATACATCCTTGTGGATTACGCATCCAGGGACATAACATTGCGCGACCATCAAAATAATCAAGATAGAAATATTTAAAAGGAAAATCACAAAATCTCATGACTCACTCCGTTGTGATCGATTAAATTGTGCACCATTCCCAGAAATAATTGCTGACACAAGCCCAGCAATATACTCCATGTCCTGACCAGAATAGCGATGATCGCAAGGCAAGACAATGAGGCTGTCTCTCATTTTTCGCGCATTCGGATCTAGCTCTGAAGGAAACTTTGAAAGCCACATACGGCTAACGCGTACACCATTGTTGGCAAGAGTTGTAACAACGGCTGCGGCCAAAAAAGTCGGTGGCAAAATTAAAGGAAATCCATTGGGGCCAAAATCCGGACTGGGCAACGGCCAAAGGGCAAAGGGGTGCAGTGCGCTATAAAGTGTTTCCCAGTTTGTCCGCCTGACAGAAACGACATCTTCCCAAGGTAAACGGCGCAACAAATTTTGTGTCAGGCGACTTGCAGGGCCTTGAGGCAGCACACTCTGGAACTCTTCAGCAAGAGTACATCGCTGTGCAAACGGGCTTATCGCAACTTTTTCAAACTCCTGACATTTGGCCACAAGTGCCTGAAGATGCAGTCCCTCAGAGTTTTCCGCATGACCAGGCTGCATCCTTGCAACGCCTGCCCCCACCATAATACCACCATCAGGAACCCCCACCACCTTACGGGGACTATATATCACTGCACTGGCCTTGCTGGGTGGGCAGGACAGACACTGCGCGCGATCTTCGACCCACAATAGATTTGGGTAGCTAGTTATTTCGGCAGAAGCCACTGCCGACAGCGGCTTTCCAAACCAACAGATCGTTAAAATCATGTCACCAGGACTAGCCGAAGACAAAAATTCTAAGGAAGGTTCCAGATCACTTTGCAAGGCGTAGTATCTGCAAGTCAACTGCAATTCTGTAAGAGCAGCTACGACATCAGACGGACAACAGGAGGGCACCCAAACACAACGAACTCCATGAGCATAACAAAAAGCAGCTAATGCAGCTCGTGCATTACCAAATGTTGCGTATTCTTGCCCTTGTGTCCAATGGTTCCAAATACTATCTGCAACTTGCGGCACAACTTCAAAATCAAGGCCGTGCCCCCCCCCTAAAATTGGTCTAAGCTCTTGTTCTTTGTTCTGGCTATCAAGCTTACGTTGGTTGCTACTCGTGCATGTCCAAGGCGGGAAAAAATCCCTATTTTCAGGATAAAGGAGCCGAATTGCATCTAACAATGAAGCATTTTCGAGAACTGGTTTTTTTATATAATCCCAGTTTTTGTGGAGCAACTCTCGCAACTGATCCAGTTGTCCTGTCTTTATGCAATTATCTGTTATAGCACGCAAAGCAAGTAAAATTCTTTCTCTAATTTGTAAATGAAAACGGCCATGAAAAAATTTATCCATTAAGCGGTAACACGTTATCCAATCACCACCCTCCTTTTGAAAAAATACCCCTTTATCATGCAGTTGACTGAAGGAATAACCACCGTCATGCCGCCGCCACTTACTCATTGGTTCATCAAAATACTTAATCTTTCCATTTGAGGCGATGAGTAAAAAAAGAAAATGATCAAGCAACATCCGTGGCCTAAACCATGTGGGCAATCCCTTTGAATACTGCCAGCGAAAAAGCATAGAACTTGTATGAAGATAATAGTTGTCAACAACTTCATCCGCAAAAAAAATGCCTTGCCTTATACGTTCGTCATCGGCGGAGCAGTCTTTGTAAATATAATGCGGTGACGATGGCAACGGATTGTCCATATACAACAACTCAACTTTGTGACAACAAACTGTAAAATCTGAATGCTCTTCTAAAAAAGTAACTTGTCGTTGCAATTTATCATCAGCGCTCCACAGATCATCACCTTCGCAAATAGCCAAATATTTGCTCCGTGCCAATGCGAGTCCATCTAGCATGTTCCGAATGCCACGGGTATTATGATCTTGTAGAGAAAGGGTTATATTACTGTATTTTTTTGCCCATTTACTAACGATCTCTCGTGTTCCATCTGTAGAAAAATCATCGCAAATGATTAGTTCAAAAGGGAATGTGGTTTTTTGTGATAAACATCCATTCATAGCTTCTTCAATAAAAGGAGCATGATTGTAAGTAGGCATAAATATACTAACGAGAGAGGAAGATTGAGAACGATTATTCACAGCAAAAGATCCTATTTAATTATTGTTTCAGCAACCCCAAAAAAAATTGTTTCCTGCTTGCACCAAACCAATAATCTACGTGATTGTTCTGCTACAACAGAAACGAATATCTTGCGAAATACTATCCACAATTGATTCTTCCAGCCCCTCGTAAAGTGGTAGGCTTAGAACTCTTCGAGAGACACTTTCCGCAACAGGGCAACTTTGCCGCGTCTTCAAATACGGCAATGAGGTTAGCACGGGATAAAAATATCGGCGTGGGAAAATATTTTGAACATTTAAGCGTTCTTGCACCTTCAGAAGAGTTTTTTCATCATCAAATATTACTGGATAGTAAGCATAATTGTATTCAAGGCCGTCTTGTAGTTTAGGACGACCAACCAAATGGGATGGCAACAAGGCATCATACATCTGACTAAGTTGCCTACGAGCTGCAATGCTACTTTTAGTTTTCTCCAAAAGGCACAACCCCATGGCTGCGTGCACTTCAGAAAGCTTGGCATTAACTCCTAAATGAATATGAGTATCTCCGCTGTGACCACAGGCTCTCATGAGTTTGAGAGACTCCAAGGCTTTTTCTGAGTGGGCAACTATGCAACCTCCTTCCACAGTATGAAAAACTTTAGTAGCGTGAAAACTGCATGTGGAGTAATCTCCGTAATCCAACACACTTTTCCCTCGAAACGTACTACCAAAACACTGTGCGGCATCATAAATTATCGGAATACTCTCTGCAACTTTTGCCATAGCGTCCACATCACAAATGGCCCCATAGACATGAACAGGTACAATACCAGCTACGTCAGTAGCCATATGCTCTGCAACACTAGCAGGTGAAAGGCAGAGAGTTTCTTCGTCAATATCAGCAAAAACAACTTCACATCCAACCCAAAGTGGAGCAGAAACCGTTGCAACATAAGAAAAAGGCGTTGTAATTACTTTTTTTCCTGACAGTCCAGCAACGTGTAATGCCAATTGCAAAGCCAGAGTACCGTTGGAACAAACAGCTAGGTGCTCAATATTCAGCCATTTTGCAAGGTTTTTCTCCAAACACTGGCAAAATGGACCATTATTCGTTAGAAAACGGGTAGAAAAGAGTTGGCTCATATATTGAGCATACTCTGAAAATTCTGGCATCTTTGATCTGGTTACAAAAACTGGATTGTCCATAATTATCTGCTTTCTTAATTGAAGAACAACATTACCCAATGACCACCAGAAGCTCTAATCGGAAAAAATATCATACTCACTGATAGTGTTTATATTTTTAAGCAATTGTGCCTCCAACTGTCAACAAACATTGAGAATTAAAAAAAAATACTTTTTAAAGACAACAAGTTTATAACAAAAAAAAATGACTTTTACTTGCAGAAGTATCGATCTGAGCAGCCCTTCCTGTGTCCCACATATTTCCGGGTTCAGTTTGCAAAGTCCACAGATGTGTGCGGCCAGACTTCATCTAAGACCGCTCAGCAATTTTTTGAATAAAGCCAAACAGATAACCAACTACAACCTGAACGTTTGTGGTACTGAATAAATTTTGTTTTAACTATGTAAAAAAATTTAACTCTACCACGCTAAGGCGTCAAATTCGGACGCCTGTTAAGCTGTAATCAGCAGCTTTGGTTTCATCATCCCGTTTCTGACAAACACCGACCGGGAGAGATAGCCAAAGTTGCGGTTAGAAACGCCCCTGCGGTGATGATTAAACTGCTAGTTTTCCGGCATTATACCGGGGAAAGCTGGCCAAGCCTGATTTTGTAATCGTTCGGAGCTAGAGACGTATATATTTTTCAATCAAAGTACTGGTTCGCCTTGCTCTGCACTGACTTTTCGAGAAATATTTCAGCTTCCAGATATGAGAAGAATGACTCAACCCATGCATTATCCAAGGAGCTACCTTTCCGCGAATGGATTCTTTGGAGACGCAACGCTTCATGCTGGTTATGATATAAATTGTGCGTGTATTGAAATCCTTGATCTGAATGCACAACCGCACCTGGCTTTGCCGTAAGTTTGTCTAGTATGGCGAGCGCTAGAGCAAGGCCATTTCTGAATGAGATGGCGTGAGCCACGACTTCGTTGTTGCACAAGTCTGCACCACAGACAGATAAATAACGCCGCTAGTTGTGGGCAAATAGGTTATATCAGTCGCCAGTTTTTTGTTAGGGAGCTGAACTTTGAAGTTACGTCCAAGCAGATTCGGAAATACTATGCTGCCAGATTTACCAAAGTCACGCCGCCTTTTGCGAATGACAGACTGGATAGCGAGTTTGCGCATAAGCCTCTAAATGCATTTGTGGTTCACGGCAAAGCTTTCGCGGCGTAAGGCCACCGCCATGCGGCGATATCCATAAAATGGTTGCAGGGAATGGATAGCTTTAATATGGGCTGTAATGTCGGATTCACTTCAGCTCTTTGTCCTGCTATTCTCCATTTATAATATGATCTGGACAGTCCAGAAAAGTGTAATAGTGCTTTTAGAGATGAATTAATACACATCTCAACAATTATTTTGAAAAGAATTTTTTTGGGTGCACTCCCCATTCGTGCCCGAATCTGGAGCGATACAACCTTTTCAAGCAGCCTCGCTCTGCTTTTACATAGGCGAGTTCTTCTACAGATGAAAAATTCGTTTTTGGTCGCCCACGATGTTCGGCATGGCTACTTTTACCTGGGTCATCCTCCAACGATTCACCAGAGTTAATCTTAGCAACCCATTCTCGAAGAGTCTTTTTATTCTTGATCCCCAATTCTTCACAAAGTTGCCGATAGCTACGCCCACCCTTAAGAAAAAGCATTACGGCTTCTTTCTTAAATGCAGGTGAATATGTAGTCTTCTTAACGTCGGCCATAAAAAAACATCATGGTTTCAAACTTTAAGCCTAGTGGGACTTTTTTGCTTTGTCGGCTCTACATCAAAGATGGGGGCATAGCATCTCCAAGAAAAAATGGATATACCAAGCAAAGCCGGAATACCCATCAGGGCAACCTTTATTTCCCGACTAAAGAAAAAAAGGCAATGGAAGGATTGTTAATTGACTTGTGGGATTTTGCAATCGAAAAGGTGGTGAGTCTTACTCACCCGGTGTTTGAGGCCAGACGGACTGGCAAGAACACGAGCGCACTGCGCATGCGAAAAGCTACGCATCAAGGACTCATTCCGGCAGAATATTCGTAATATTTCTTGTCATTGCAGTATATTAATCAGGGTTATTCGCTGCCACAAATACCGATGCGTGAGCTGCGGCAAGTATTTTAACACCCGTCTTGCAGGCATAAAAGTGTGGAGCAGGACAACGGAGCTGCTCAAGCGCAACATATTTCAGGCTTACAACAAAGGCGTTGCAAGGACATCGCCGACGAGCACCGCATCGGCGTGGCCTGCGTGGAGCGGTACTACCACCAGATGATGCAGCACAAGAGCAGCCACGGGGCAAACCGCACATGCCCGCGCATTCTGGGCATTGATGAGCATAGGTTTACGCGCAGACAGGGCTTTGCAACAACGTTTTGCGACTTGGCCCGGCGCAGGGTCTTTGATGTGGGTAAAGGGCGCAGCGCCGCTGATATGCGCGACCTTTTGCAATCATTGCAAGACCGCCACAAAGTTAAAATGGCCTGTATTGATATGAATTCTGCATATCGGCGACTTGTGTGGGAATGCTTTCCCAATGCGCGCATTGTTGCGGACAGGTTTCATGTGATCAGGCTGGTGAATCTGCACTTTTCAGAGCTCTGTGCAAGGCAATAGATGAAAAACAACTTGCTCATGGGCGCGGCGGCATGATGCGTCTTTTGCTGACCCGCCGAGATCGGTTGAAAGACATATATAAAAAGCGATTACGATCATACTTTGCGACAGGCCGGACATTGAATCGCTGTACGAATTTTTACATGAAACAGCGGATTTATTACGCGTGCGGGCGCAAAGTGTGGATTCATGCCGCAAATATGTGACTGAATTATTGGACAAACTTGATCAACTTCGAAATCGCCCTTCCCGTCGTTGCGCACCTTGGGCAAGACGTTGCACAATTGGCGGGGAGAAGTGGCCCGAATGTTCTGTTTTACCCAGAATAAAAGGATCACAGATGGTTTTCACCGTAAAATGAAGTTCATCCAGCGGCGTGCGCATGGCTTTCGCAACTTCAAAAATACCGCCTGCGCGCACGTATTTTGTGCTGCTAACATGGCTGAAGAATTGATCAGAAAACTGACGGATAAGCTCCCCATCCAAGGGCTTGCCCCTGCCTTTGGCGCAGAGCCTACCCTTCCAAATATAATTAAAGAAAAAAGGCGCTTACAGCCATAAACTGCAAGCGCCTTTGAATTTGGCGTCACCAACGGGATTTGAACCCGTCTTAGCGGCTTGAGAGGCCGCTGATCTTAATTTTCCATAACTATCATTAATTTTTATTATCTTTCATTTTCAAATAGATAACAAATTAACACTTGCATCTAGTCACATCTTTTGGCAACTAGCAATACATAAAAGGTTGGAAATAAGGTTGGAATTTTTGGATAGGAGAAGTCACTATGGCAGTACGCACACGCATGAAGACGAATTACCCGGGGGTCTTTTACCGAATTGCCCAACGAAAAGGTCGGCCAGGCGAGGAGCGCATATATTACATTGTCTTTAAGCAGGACGGCAAGGTTATTGAGGAAAAAGTGGGGAGACAGTACGCTGATGACATGACTCCCGCACGAGCATCTGGCATCAGGGCTGAGCGCATAGAAGGCAAACGTCTATCTCGCAAAGAAATTCGCCAAGCGACACTTGCGGCCAAGACGGCAGAAGCTGCCAAACCGACTATCGCTAGATTGTGGGATCAGTATCAACAAGCATTTCCAGACAGAAAGGATACGAAAACAGACAGATTGCGCTTCAACCTCCATTTGCAAGATATATTTAAAGACAAAATTCCTAATGAAATCACAACCATTGATGTTGACAAACTCCGCCACAAACTTCTGAAAACGGGCAGAAGCCCACAAACAACAAAGCACGTCCTTGCTCTGCTCCGCCGTGTAATCATGTTCGGCGTAAAAAAAGGGCTATGTGCAGCACCAGACCCTTCAAAACTTCACTTTGAGATGCCCAAGGTTGATAATCAAAAAACGGAAAGCTTTACCGCAGATCAGCTAAAAAAATACTTGGAAGCAATTGACAGGGAGCCTGATCAAGATGCTGCAGCATTCTTACGCCTTGCATTAGTTACGGGAATGCGTAAAGGCGCTCTGATGGCACTGCGATGGACCGATATTGATTATGAAAACGGATTTATTTTGTTGCGAGGCGAGGTTGCGAAGAAAGGCAAATCAGAGCGTATCCCCCTTTCACGCGCAGCACGGGCTATTTTGCAAAACATTTCTTCAACCGAGAGCCCTTTCGTTTTTCCGGGAAAAGGCGGTGAACAACGCAAAGATTTCCGAAAAATTGCTGTACGAGTAAAACAACATGCGGGGCTTCCAGACGACTTTCGCCCTCTCCATGGATTACGTCATGCATATGCTTCGCTCCTTGCCTCCAGCGGCAAGGTCGACCTATACACATTGCAGAAGTTGTTGACGCATTCCAGTCCGCAAATGACGCAGAGGTACGCCCATCTCGCCGATGAGGCGATGCAACGGGCAGCAAACGTCGCTGACGAAATTTACGATATGGACACCAATGGGAGTGACGCTTGCTTATCAAACAGGCTCGCTACAGACCTATCTAATGACTAGCATCTCAAGACCCCCATGCATTGCAGGTGCTCTTTGCACACTCAATTTTGATTACCCCAACTGATCTAAATAAAACAATCTACATTTCCCCCTATGAGGATACTCCCATCTGTAAGAGCATATCTTTCACAATTTCCTCTTTATTAGTTTCATTTATCTCCCTAAGAATTCTTGCCTTTATGTAAGGAATTCCATTCGCTCTCGCGATGGATTCAAATTTATCCAGCTTTCCACTAATAAATTTATCGTTAGCTGGCAGCCCCTGCTCACGATCTGGCCATAATTTCTCGTGTATTTTTTTCCAGTTATTTCCTTCTATCGCCATCCGGTAGGCTTTGATTATTATTGTAGTCACGCTATCAACATCATCCCTCTCCAAGTCATCACACTTTTGAAGCATATAACTTCGTGGATCTTGTTTAATCGCGCTTATTGCAATCTCGAGTGATACTTCTTTTTCAATTTCGCTTTCATCAAAGACTAATTTTTCTATATATCTAAAAAATTTCTTCCGTATTTTTCCTTCATCTTCAATGAATTTGAAAAACTTTTTGTACTCTTCATATTCAAAAATAAAAAAATCATCCTCTATCTGCAATGGTTTTAAACATGATTCATCTTCTATATTAAAGTAATCAACTGCATACTGCTGTAAATAAGAATACAAACTATTGATTTTTTGCATATATATATTATTTTTTCGATTAGATTCATCAATAATGATTTTACACAATATGCCTACAAATGGACTCGTAATAATCCGTATGACGTTTTCATCATATTCTGACAAAACATATTTACTGTTTCCAAAGCTGTCTTGAACTTTTTTTATATTCAACTTCGTTATGCAATTCTTTATACCACCACATTGGTAACCATTTAACTCTATGTATTTTAAATCAATTTCACCTTCTTTTTCTTTCAGTTCAAAAAAAATAAGGTCATTATCATAAAGTCTTATTTGATTAACATTTTCACGCCTAAATATGTTATTTACATTATTTTTATTATAATACAACAAATAAACACCATTCATACATCCTATTTCAATCTCATTAATACCATTACGCCACTCATTTTCTATCCTATTAGATTCATTAACAAGAAATTCAATTGATTCATTGCAATTTTTAAAGCTTATTTCATCATTTTTACACTCTTTTATTCTTTTTCCAACATGCAACTTAAAGTTTTCTTTAGTGTTTTTTTCAATTGCAACAATACTAGAACTATTCATTGATTTAATAATAAAGATTATATTTTCTGTGAATTTAAATTTTATATTACACTGGCTCGAAGCAAGAATTGGGCGCCAATCTTCAGAGCAATAAGCTTTCAAACGTCCCTTGTGGCAAAGCTCTGCCAACTTCGAAACAGCGATGCCAAACTTTTCGCAAATCAACCTTCCAGATCGTAAATTCGCAATCCCCATCTGACCAACTCCTACAGTTTGTAATCCCTAGGTAAGCATAGATTCGTATAACTATCCACAACAATACAACAAATAAAAAAAATCCCCAGTTAGTTGGAAAGAAGAATAACAGTGCCGGGTCATTTGTCAGCTGCTAGTATGCAATCAACTTACTTGAAGGAGGTGATTGCAAATGCAGGCAGAAACTCAAGCCAATCAGCCCCGTTGGCTTACTGAAAAACAGGTCGCAATGCTCACAGGCATAAGTTGTTCGTCGCTCCAAAAGCAGCGCTTTAAAGGCACGGGTTTCCCTTATGTGAAAGTCGGCACTCGGCTTGTTCGTTATTCAGAGGCTGACATCGCTAAGTACATGCAGGCGCACAAAATCGAGACGGGCAACTAACCACCCCCTCATCACTACCGGTGGGAATGAGGATGCTTCCAATAACTGTTGCCAAATGAACAGACTGTCAACTATGGGTCAACGCGATTAATCAACAGAGCCTGAAATACTTAAAGCTGGGCTACTCAATATTACATAACACCGTTATCCCGTTAGATGAACGGCCGATCAATCATGCGCCCAATCGCAGCAGCGCTGCCGAGGGCGCTCATAAGGAGATCAACTTTGAACGACCACAACGAAAAAGAACAGGCCTCAATAAGCAGCCATACTGCTCGTGCCGCTGAAACGAGTAAATCCGATTTTGCCACATCCATACGACAAAAAAACGCAACCGGCTTTCTGCCTCTGAAAAAATGGCAAAATGCAAGGCCGTTGCTGACGATTACCGCGCGGGACATCCGGGTCTTGCTATCATGCTGCGTCAGGGTCTGAGCAAATCGCAGTTCACAGAAATCTTGGCGGACCTCTTCATGAAAGACAATCTTACTCCAATGGCCCCGGCATATGAGGTCGTCACTGTGTCTACTGCGATCAAAGCCTTATCACCGTTTGCAGAAAATGACTCAGGGTATGTCCGGGTGGAGTATACTGACGACGGTGCAACCTTAACGCAATACAGCAAGGAGGACTAGGATGAGTACAATCAATGAGACTGGCACCATCCCGAGTCTTGAGGGCAAGACTGTCGATGTGGAAATTCTTCCACTGGAATTTTCGACGACTGGTTTCGGTGCCCCAATTAGCGACACAGTCGAAAAGGTGCTTCTTTCTGCTCTGAAAAATATCGCGGCTACCTCTCGAGAAAAGCTCGATAGGGTGAGTACGATTAGCATTAAGACGAGATATCGGTTTGAGGTTGTCCCTGAGGATTCGGAAATTTCTATTTCCCTGAAGAGCTAACGCCAAGCTACCTGGCGGGAGACTCGCTTCCGCCAGGTGCTTGCAACAAGGAGGAATTTTATGAGTTATGATGGCCTTGTCGATTTCGCCGAGAAAAATGGAGGGGGAGCTAGAATGGGTTTTGGGCCCAATGCTGTCCTCCCGCAAAATAACGTTCCCCTGCCATCTGGACAAAATTTTCTCCGGGCTTCACCTGCACCGAGCAATACGGAGTTTCCCCAGACCGAGTCGCATAGATTTCACTTTCAAGGTCATACCTCTGTGGATCCTCTTGAAGTGTTGGAGCGGGCGAACCGGTGTTGCAAAGCAGCAAAAGAATACAAAAGAAACGCGGAAGAAAATGAGCGCAAAAATCGCATCTACCGATATCAATCGAGGTTAAGTAGGGTTCAAATTACTCCGATCGAAAATTTATCTCTAGACTGGCAGATCCCATTCTCTATGCCACATGGTATACGCACTACCGCAAATTACCTTTCTAGTGTCACTGGCCTGCAGCCTCTTGGAATAGCATATGCCATAATGGGAGCCGTTTCCATTGCAACGTGGGGCAGGGTTTCCATCAAGCTAGATGATTCTTGGTCTGAACCTGCTGTTGATATGTTGCTGCAAGTCTCCAGCGCTGGCACAAGAAAGTCTTCACTTGCAAGCCATCTTCGTGAACCATTCGATCTGTTTTGCGCTCAACTTAACGAAACCCATGAGGAACGCTCAAGGAATGTCAAAGAGAAGAAGCGGCTGACTGCAAAGGCAACGGAACGTCGGTCAAGGACGATAATTGAAGCTGCGCTTAAGGAAGGGGCTGCGATGGGGCAGAAAAACGAGTTGGCTATTCTGCAACGAGCTATTGACGAAGCAGCGCAATTCAATAGCAACCTAGCACAAGCTGTGGAGATTTCCCCTAGGGTCCAGTTATTGGTAGATAAGGCCACACCTTTTCAGCTAGCGGCCACTCTTAGTGAGCAGGGTGAATGTCAAGGGTGTATAACCGCTGAAGGCAATATGGTCATAAGCAAGATGGTTTGTTCGCCAGAGTCTGCAAACCTATTTCTTCGGGGTCACACGCAGGAACCGTACATATACGAAAATGCCAAGAGACAAATCAATTTGACACATCCTGCGTTGCCAATGATCAACCTAGTGCAGCCTGTTGTGGCCTGTAAGTTGTATGGCAACGACACCTTGAATGAAAATGGCGTAACTGCTCGTTTTATACCGTTTTTTCACTCCAGTGTGCAAAATGCCAATTTTGGATTTAATGTGAAAGATTGTCTTACGACATATAGATCAAAGATAACAGACCTCCTCCAAATTTTTCACACGCAAAATAAAAATGCCGACCGCTATGAAGTTGGCGTATCCCCAGAAGCGCTAGAACTTGTGAAAGAATTTGAGCATGATATTCGCATGAACGAGATCCAACGTATGCCTGAAGATGCAGCTCCTTGTATGCTGAAGGCACATGGACAAGCAGTGCGCTTTGCATGGGATATTCATGCATGGAATAACGAGCAACCGCATTTACATCTCATCAGCGCCAAAGAAATGCAGGCAGGGATTGACCTGGTTCGCGCTTCTTTTACGCATATCAATCACGCTTACAGCCCCTCTGGATTGATCGCTTACAGCGTTGCAAGAAGAATCATTGAAAGCTTAATCCATATCAATGATAGCTGGGAACGGGGTAAGCTCATAACGGAGGGGATAGACTCGACAACTCTACAGCAACGCGTTGGAAGTAAGTCTAAAGAGGTAAACAACGCGCTACGGTTACTTGAAGCACATAACTATTTAGCTGTATACGACGATGCCACAAACAATCTGAAGGTCATTCTGCATCACAATTTCTATCGCTGTGCATAATTTTAGAAAAGTGCTTAATTGTCCAATCGCGTACACCAAAAGGCGTCTAGGTTTTTGGCCTAGACGCCTTTTTTGTCTAATTTCCAGGCAAAATCGACGTGTTATTCCTATTTGAAGCTGCCTTATCCACAAACATCGAGGGGCATGACTATGCATAGAGCATAATATTACAATCATTGCGAAAAAGAAACTCGGCATCATTGTCGGCCATCATGAAATAAACTTTGTCGCATAATATATTATGCTGATTTTTATTAATGATATTATTTTTAAGCCCTGCATATACGAATACACCAAATCACAATTACCCCGGAAAATAATAGTATCTTAATAATAAATACAGTCTTAAGTTCATATTTAAAATGAATAAATCAATCATATCCATCAAACAGTCATTAGTAAAAAAAATACATCATTGATCATCTCTTGCTAAAAAGACATGTTACACTTGGATATGCATTACCCAAATGCATATCCAAGTTATTAATTATTTAACAAGATAAATACAATGAACATTTTAAATTTGGATATATACAATGCAAAGCGCCACAACATCAAGTACGTATCGTGGATACACAATCAACACAGGTAAACACAATAATCTTCCATGCAACACTAAAACATTAGATCAACTAACTGACAACATTGAGCACATGACATTAAATCACTCTAAGGTTCTTGCTGTAAGACTTGATATACATTCAGAGAAAAATTCAGGAAGAACACTGACACGAAGAGAAGTCACACGTGCAATTGAAAACACTAAGAGAAATATCAATACAAAGTTTAAATCTTCAAAGAATAAGCCAGATCTCAAAGTCATTGTAGCAACAGAACAAACATCAGCAGAGTCTAACCCGCATTACCATGCCATGATATTTGCCAATGGCAATGCAATACAAAATGGGTACTCAATTTATGCAGAACTTAATGAACAAGTGAAGAACAAGCTTGATACCGATAACGATGGCCTTGTTCATTTTTCTGAGAGTAACGGACGGAAGGGCATAATGATCGATAGGAACTCTGATGATTTTGAACATCAGAAGAATAAAGCAGTTTATGCTGGGAGTTATCTGGCTAAAACAAGATCCAAGGAGCACAATCCCAAAGGGTCAAGAGTGTCATCCTCATCCATGATAAATGATAATATTTATACACAAGAGGCAAATATTAGGTCAAACTAAGACATAATTAAACAGCACAAATAACCACAATCTAAATGCAATAAGCACAATACAACTACGACATCAAAAAAAGACAGCAATCAACATGTAAAAAATGAACGTTTTATAACGTGTACCATATCATTCCCCGAATTGAGTACGTTATCCACTACCCACAGTCGCTAAAGCAATTTTATCAAATTATTTTTTAATGAATCATGTTTAATTACCATTTTCAGCAGATGCCAACGGGACTCAGTTTATTACCTTAGCGTACCTAGACTGCAAAAACTTGATTTCTGCCTCCATTTTTTGCAGCATACAACGCCTTATCGGCCCGCATCAACAAGTCATCGAATTTTTTATCTTTCATAGTGAGCGTTGCAATTCCTATACTTATTGTAAATCTGACAGTAACATTTTCATCGGAAGCAACACAAACATCATTTTGGATATACTCACGTAGACGTTCTGCGATCACAACAGCGCCATTCAAGTCAGTCTCTGGCAATATTATTACAAATTCTTCCCCACCAATACGCCCCACCACATCCTGAATTCTGGTGATGCCTGACATGGCATTGGCAAGAGCCTGGATGGCCCTGTCACCGGTCGGATGCCCCCATTGATCGTTAACAGACTTGAACTTGTCGATATCAATCATTGCTATCGACAATGGCCTTTTATATCTGAGACTGAGTAATACGTTTTGTTCCCCCTCTAAAACCAGTCGACGGCGATTTGCAACACCTGTGAGGTGATCCGTTGTTGCCAATGCGCGAACATCATCCCGTTGCTTTAATGTCAATAAATGAGCGCGCAGTGCAAGCATATACAGCAATATCATGCCAAGAAATCCCCCAAAAAGCTGAAGCACTCGGCTTTTCCATTCATTCAAACTATCATCTAGATCGAAACCTACAACACATAAAAGAGGAATATTCTCTACATTGCTGACACCGTAAGCCCGCATGCGATTATCCAGTGGAGAAATAGCAACAAAGTTCGAAGCAGAACGCGCGTCAGTAATAATTGGCATATTGCTTGATGGTATCGCCGTTTCACCAAGGCTCGCAGAATCCGGGGGATTGAGTGCCAACACTCGAGCATTGCCATCAATCACTGCCAACACATCATGCGGGCTAAGGGGAAAAGACAAAAGCCAATTTTGGAGCTCATCAAAATGGAAAGCTGCCGCAGCACCGCCCAAAAAACGGCCTTCGGATGAAACATGAGATCTGGAGACGAGTATTGCAGGAGTGAGTGAGATGGATTCATCAGCTGGTTGGTACTGAAGGCGCATGCGATCTTCAGTTTTAGGCTGGCGAACCATACAAAATGACAAATTGCCACTCATGCCATTAGGTAACGGTTCTGCCGACACGCGAACCTTACAGTCACTATCAAACAAAAACAGGTTGAAGGCACTGGGTATAGTAGCCATTTTTTTGGCAAGCCAAGGAGTATACCGCTGGCATTCTGGAACATTATCTGCACACGTTACAACTTTCTCTGGTCGGATTTTGTCGAGAATGTCACGAAGGACGTAATCGGCAGATACAACGGTCGTTCCAAACCATTGGCTCATAAATTGACTTTGCTGGGAGGCGAGGTCCAGTTTTTCTTGTATAATCTTGGTTCTCCTCTCAACCAAGTCCAGCCCCAAATCAATAGACACACCAATAATAATCGCAAGTATTGTACCATAAATACAAACCGTTGATAGTTTGGTGTGTCCGAAGTGTGACATAATTGAATCCACCTCAAAAGATTTTCATACAAGCAATCGCATGATTTATTTTATAACTTCAGATGTTAATCAAATTCTCATTCCTTGACTGATATATTTATTTCATAAAAGGTCTATATATTTATTATTACAGAGGTTTATATTTGATATTTATTTTAATACAGTAGTTCCATGGGAAAGAACTCGGTGTGTCTACCGGCCATCACCCCTATTTACATCAGCACTGCAAAATGTTTTTCTGCTTAAACACTTTTCATAAATTGTTACAACATAAAACAAACAAGCAATATAAAGAACGGTGCTAGCGCTTTTCTTGCACCAGTTTGGCCGAGATTTCGCCATTCAGCGAGTGGTCTTCACCAGAAACTGACAGCACAGGGCTACCCTTGGCAAAATTTATTTTGCTGAGGTCTACCCAAAACATATTGGGCGATTCGGCAGCCTGAAAAAAGTAATACAGATTGGTAGAATCGGCCAGCGTAGTCCACAAGGTTGGCCAGGTATCTTCAGACCCAACCATGCTTGATGTATTTTCCGAACCTTTGGGAACAGAGACCGTTTTGGCAATGCCATAAGCCATGGCCAACGCATCGCGCGTATCTTTGGGCGCAGGAGTTGTTTTAAGAAAAGCTGACGCGCGAAGAAACCGGCTTGCAGGGTCAATATCGCCAGGCAATGACTCAGAGCCGCCAAAATACTTGTAGCGCTTCATGTTGTTGAGCTGCCAGGCGAGAGGTGGTTCGTTTGTCATGACATTTGACTCACTCCCATGGTGTACAACCATGGTTCCATCCACAAATTCAATCACGGCCGAGTCGCCCGATGCATCAGAGATTGATATGTGCAGAGGCCAGGTTCGACCGGCCACCTGTTCGGAAACAACCTGTGTCTTATTAAGGGATTCCAGCGCTTCCTTCACAGAGGCCGAGGTATCCAGAAGGAACTGAAGCACCATGGCGTTGGACACACCGGGGCGATTATCGCGAGCTTCATATTTTGTTTCGTGCAGATACAGCAGATTGGCCACAAAGCCTTTTTCATTGATGCCGTCAGAGGTTCCCGCCCCCAGTGAAGACACTGTAACGCTTCCGTACTTTGATATCCAATTATGCGACTGCCCCACCGTAACCGCGCCATTTCTTTCCATGCCTTGCGGATAAACCACAATTTTTGCGTGATCAGGTATGTACAGATCCATGGTACGGGCAACAACATGGTGCGGCCCATGGTTAAACAAAATGCGCGAACAGGCACTGGCAGGCGTGGCATTCAGCCCAAGGCACAAACTGGAGGCGATAACTGCGGCAGCAAGAGCTCGATTTGTAAGCATAACCATCTCCCCGTTAATAGTTTTGCAGCACATCAGCAACTCGCAGAATGCTACCTCACAAGCACTAAAACCAGATGGTCACACGTGTAACCCGTGAGGAAAAAACGCTTTTAGGCATGGTCAGGCGTACACTCGGCAGCCTTTTGTCCGGCCTTAATTTTTTGCGCATACCCAACAACAACCAGGAAAAAGAGCGGGGTAAAATACACGCCAAGGCCAGTCGCAGTCAGCATGCCCGTCATCACCACAGTGCCCAGGGCCTGCTGCGCACCAGCACCAGCCCCAGAGCTTATGGCCAGGGGAATCACGCCAAGAATAAAACAGAGTGAGGTCATGATAATGGGACGCAGGCGCGATTGCGAAGCTTCAAGGGTTGCCTGCATCAGACTTTTTCCAGCCTCGTTCTGAGCCTTGGCAAACTCCACAATCAAAATGGAGTTTTTGGCCGAAAGACCCACAATAGTCAGCAGAGCAATCTGAAAATAGACGTCGTTGTGCAGATTGCGGGCATAAGCCCCGGCAAGCGCGCCAATTACCCCCGTGGGCACTGCCAGCAAGACAGACAGGGGCACGGTCCAGCTTTCGTACAGGGCAGCTAGGCTCAGAAAAACAACAAGCAGCGAAATACTGTACAGCATGGGGGCTTGATTGCCAGAAAGAAGTTCCTGATACGAAAGCCCTGTCCAGGCAACATCAAACCCGGCAGGCAGATCCTTTGCGCTGTTTTCCATGGCCCGCATAGCTTGCCCAGAGCTTTTGCCGCGGGCAGCCTCGCCTTCGATTTTTACCGAAGGCACGCCCTGGTATCTGGTCAGCTTAGGCGATGCTGTAATAGACTTTGCATCAATAAAACTGGAGAAAGGAACCATCTCTCCCTTGAAATTTCTGATATAGTAACGGTTAAAATCTGCAATGCTGGTTCTGAAAGCGGGTTCAGCCTGAAGATAAACCTTCTTCGTGCGCCCCTTATCGATGAAATCGTTGATATACTCACCGCCCCAGTATGCGCCAATGGCATCATTAACCACTGACAGGTCAAGATCCATTGCTCCGATTCTATTGTTATCAATCTGAAGCTGGTACTGTTCGGCATCATCCAGGCCGCTATAGCGGGCGTATGCTATGCCATCCTGCCGCATGGCGCGTTCGAGTAAAGAATCCTTGGCAGCCATAAGCTCTTCATGACCCCGGTTGGCGCGGTCCATAAGCTCCATGTTAAAACCGGTGGAGTTGCCAAGCTCCATAACAGCCGGGGGGGCCATAACGTAAATCTGTGCTTCAGGAATGCTGGAAAACCTGTCGTTGGCACGGGCCAGCAGATCAAAAACACCCTGGCCTGCTCCGCGTTGGCTCCAGTCTTTCAGCTGGGCAAAGGCCATGCCAGAGGCCTGCCCTGTGCCGCTAAATCCCCAGCCCATTACAGTAAACACATTCTGCACGGTGTCTTTTTCTTCCAGACGAAAGTAGTCTTCAATCTGCTCAAGCACCTTGGCGGTGCGCTCAAATGAGGCCCCAGGCGGCAGCTGGATATCCAGAAAAAGCATACCCTGATCTTCGTCCGGCAAAAAAGCGGAAGGCAGGCGCATCATCAAAAAACCGCACAGAGCCAATCCCAGGCCGAAAACAATCACCCAGCGCAGGGGCTTGCGCAGCATGCGGGTAAGGCTGATAATGTACAATCTGGTCAAACGGTCAAACCAGGTATTGAACCGGCCAAAAAAACCGCCGACAGTACCATGATGGTGCGCCCGTAGCATTGTTGAGCACAACGCGGGAATGACCACAATAGCAACAATAACAGAAAGTACCATGGCAGTTACTATGGTGATGGAAAACTGCCTGTAAATCACGCCAGTAGAGCCAGACATAAAGGCCATGGGAACAAAAACGGCAGAGATAACCACAGCCACGCCAACCAGCGCACCTGTTATTTCTGTCATTGAGCGCAAAGAGGCTTCTCGGGGTGAAAGCCCTTCTTCCTTCATTAGCCTTTCAACATTTTCAACAACCACAATGGCGTCGTCCACCAGCAGACCAATGGCCAAAACCATGCCAAACATGGTCAAAGTGTTTATGGAATACCCGGCTGCAGAAAGCACCGCAAATGTGCCCAGCAATACAACTGGCACAGTAACAGTGGGAATAAGCGTTGAACGAAAATTCTGCAAAAACAGAAACATCACAGCCACAACAAGCACAATGGCTTCAATCAGTGTTTTTACAACTGCCTTGATGGATTTTTCAACAATCGGAGCCCTGTCGTCTGCAAAGGCGTAGAGCATTCCATCAGGAAAGAACCGTGCGTTGGAGGCAAGCATTTCCTTGATGGCATTGGTAGTATTGATGACATTGGCCCCAGAAGCCAGCTTGATGGCAACACCCACCGCAGGGTACCCGTTAAAGCGCGACCGAAACATGAAACTTTCTTCATTCAACTCAATACGGGCAACCTGGCTGAGGTAGAGCACAGAGCCGTTGCTTTCTGTTAAAAGCCGTATATTTTCAAACTGTTCAACTGTTTGCAGGCGCGAGGCGGCATTTACCGTGATGCTTATCTCCTGCCCTACCAGGCCTGGGCCATTACCCACCTGTCCACCTGCAATCTGGGCATTCTGCGCCTGAACGGCTGTTATTATATCCTGAGGATTTAAATGGAACTGCTCCATTTTTTCAGGGTCGCACCAAATGCGCATTGCATTTACGCCGCCGTACAGTGTGGTTGAACCAATGCCTTCCACACGATTCAACTGGTCTATAAGATTGCTGCCCACGTAGTCGCTCAGATCGCCAGCGGACATGCTGCCGTCTGTGACGTAAAAGGCAATTGTCATAAACGAATTTTCTACAGCCTTACTGACCTGTAAACCTTGCCGTTGCACGGCCTGAGGCAGCATTGGCATGGCCTGCTGCAGTTTGTTCTGTACCTGCACTTGGGCGATATCTATATCTATGCCCGCATTAAACGTAAAAACAATTTCAACGTTACCATATGAATCGCTTGAAGACCGCATGTAGAGCAGATTATCAACACCTTTCATCTGCTGCTCAATAACCTGGGTAACGCTTTGATCCACAGTAGCCGCAGAAGCACCAGGGTACTGCCCCATAATGGATATCTGCGGAGCGGCAATATCGGGGTAATGGGCAATGGGCAGCGAGCTAAGGGCAAGCCCACCGCACAGCATGATCATGATGGCGATGACACAAGAAAAAATAGGGCGGTTAATAAAGAAAGCAGCCATTTAGTACCTGCCCTGCTGAGGGTTGGCATCTTTCTTTATATTGGCTGCCGAGGCCTGCTCTCCCCTGACCTTCTCAAGGGGCAAGGCTTTTTGAAGCCCTTCAACCACTACGATATCCCCGGCTTCAAGCCCGGATTTGACCAGCCAATAGCCACCATAAGGGCGGTCGAGCACAACATCCTTTTTCACTACGGCAAAAGTCTCGTCCGGGTGTTTTGCACTGGTCTGAACATTCAGTTTTTTTAGAGTGAGCACAAAATGCCCGCCAGACGCCCCAGACAACACGGACCGTTGTGGCAGCAGCAAGGCATTTTCAATAGCACCTTCTTCAATCGATACACGCACATACATACCGGGAAGCAGTAGCCCCTCAGGATTGGGAAATATTGCCCGCAGGTTCACACTGCCCGTGGTCTGAGTCACGCTGATTTCTGAGAACAGCAAGTCACCCAGTATCCATTGTGTAGCTCCGGTAGAATCGGGAGACATGGCATAAGGGCTGCCGTCTTCAAGCGTAAGGCGAGCCCGCGTTGCCGCACTCTTGCCCCAGGCTGAACCAAGCTGGGAAGCAATACGACGTAAACGCAGCATATCTGCGCTTGACTGAGTCATGTCCACATATACACGGTCAATTTGCTGAATGACTGCCAGAGGCGCAGATTGGTTGGCATTAACAAGTGCCCCCGGCGTAACGGACGATCTGCCAATCCGGCCAGATACGGGGGCCTTGATACGGGTGTAGGCAAGATTGATTTCTGCCGTCTCAAGAGCAGCCTTGGCGCGAGCAACTCTCGCCTTTGCGCGTCCATTATCCGCGGTGGAATCTTCAAGTGACTGCTGGCTCACAGCATTGGCAGAAGCCAAAGAACGCACCCGATTTTCTCTTTTTTGTTGAGCCTGTACGCTGATCAAGGCCTCGTCAAGTTCGGCCTTGGCGGTATCGTAGGCAGCCTGGTAGACAGCGGCGTCAAGCTTATACAGCACATCACCCTTTTCTACATCGGCACCTTCTTCAAAAAGCCTTTCCTGAATTATGCCATCAACCTGTGGTCGCACCTCAGCTGTGACCAGTGCCGTTACTCTGCCGGGCAGATCACTTGTCAAAGCAATACGTTCTTTTGAAATCGTTATATATCTAACCAAGGAAATGGTGTTTGAAGACGGATCATTATCAGAGCATCCTGATTGCAAAAAAGAAATACAAAATAAAATAAAGACAATCATGAACTTTTGATGCTTAGGTTTCATGCCGCCCCCTTTTTCTATTATTACTGTGCCATTAAAAAATATATGTGTATAAATTATAATAATAAAAAATACCCATTTATACAATATATTCAAAAAAAAGATAATTTAATTGACAAACCGAATGAGGCAATATCCTCAAAACTAAAAGCCCGCGATTGACCGATCTGTGTTATGCGGAGACTTTTTTGGATGAGCTATTGGCAGATACCACAAGCTCTCTGCCTCGGGCATTACTGACCCGATAATGATGAATGCACACAAAACTTATCCACTACACAGCACCAGCATGGGTATCTGCTGATAACTGAACTTCTGTCCACGGCCTTGCGATTTCTACCCCATGTTCACGCAGGATTTCGGTCACTGCCAGGCGCACCTCTGAAAGAACTGTCTGTTGCGAGCTGACATCAGCAATCCAGACGCGCAGTTTCAAATCGAGCCCCTGTTGCCCAAAGTCATTAAGCACAACAGATGGAGCTGGTTCAGCTAGCACGTCAGCCACACTCAACGCAGCCTGAATCAGCAACGTGGAAACATGACCGACCTCAGAACCATACTTAACGCTGATAGTAATATCCCGGCGCACACTGCGATCCCGGTGGCTCCAGTTAATTATCTGGCTAGAAACAAGGGTTGCGTTAGGAATAAATATTGTCGCATTGTCTGATGTCTGGATTGTCGTGTTAAGCATGCTGACTCTGCGCACGGTGCCGGTTGTATCATTAATCTGTAGCACATCCCCAACTTCAGCCGTTTTACCAAAGATCAATAAGACGCCACTTATAAAATTATTAACTATGTGTTGCAGGCCAAAGCCAATGCCAACTGACAACCCACCGGCAATCACAGCAAAACTTGTAAAAGAAATTCCTAAAATGCATAGCATTGCGACACAATAACCGCCCCACCATGCATAGAAAATAACATTCTGTAATGAGAGAATAGTGCCGGATTCTACACAATAATTATTCTTGCCGTAGACAGTTAAAAGCTCTCGTGAAGCGCGCTCTGCACTTCTGACAAGATAATACCCCAATATCATGAATGTTAGCTTGCCCAAGGTAAGCGAGAACAAGGGTAGCCGCACCTCGTATGACAGCAATGTACCCAGAGCAATTTGCCCCTCAAACTGAACTGACATTAGCCATAAGCACAGAAGGAAACTGCACAAAAATACAAGGGGAAAGCTTGTCCCCGCAACCAGCCCCTTGAAGAATGGCGACCAGATTCGTTGACGGCTTTTTTGCCACACATCCAAAAACTCGCAAAGAGCGTTTGAAAAACGCACACACAAAACAAAATAAAACAAGCAAGAGACAATAAGTATTGTAATTCTACAATATCCATAAATAGACAGCATTGTCAGACTGCCAAGAACGACAATGCTAACCTTATAAATTATGATATCAATTGTTTTTTCTAATGCAGTACTGAAATGATGAAATTTCCATGCTATGAAAACAAGAGAAAAAATTAGAATTGGCTGAACCAATACGTCTGGCACCCTAAGTGAGTTGAGCAACAAACCCAAAGAAAAAATCAACCAGAGAGGCCACCTTGTGGCAGTTTTTGGTTCTGCATGAGATGTTGGGTGAATTGATGTGAAATACTTTGATAAAAAAACAAGGCCCGCAGCAAAAAGTATTTCGGCAAATGACATGACTATGGAAAATACGACTGGCGGCAGCTCGGTGGATGCCCCCATAACGCCTGCGGCGCAACTTGTACAAACTGCAGCCCGAAGCAGCATCAAATTGGAAAACTTGCTGCCTCGTTGTATTTGGCGCAAGCGAAAAAGCAGACTCCAAAATGCACCAACACACATTGCCACACCAACAGCTTTTAGCATGGCTAAAAGAGCATCTGTCATTCCAAGCATATTAGCAGCGATGGTAGCTGTAAATTTAATCCACTTAAGCCATCTTGTTACGCTATAGACAGAAAGTTCCCATACATCAAAGCTAAAATTGAATGAAATTTTATGTGTATAATATCCTATCCAGTTTTTACGTATGCTTTCTGAAATTTTTTTACTTTCACTGTCAATTCGATGCAAAAGCTCTTTTACAGGAGATGTCCCAGATTCAATTATTCTTACGACATTAGAACCTTGTATAATCAGACTATCAATTTCTTTTAAAAACACATTCAGTTTATCTGCTACAGGTGGAAGTCCATCCTCCTGAGATCTAGAAACTATCCGCTCCTTCATTTCCTGCAAATTTAATATATAGCTTGCAAGCTCTTTATTCATGGCTTCAGGATGAACAAGTATCTTTTTTATTTTATCACTAATGCTTGCGTTTGCCTCTAATGCATCACGCAAGTCCCATGGATCTTGCGCTGAACTAAAAAGCAGCACAACCTGATCACGTTTCAGGTTTATATTATTTGCATCGCGTTGCAGGGCAGACATATCCTTGTTTATGCGAGAATCGAGCTCGTTAAGAAGCTTGCTCGCATCTTTAAGCTCTTCCTGAAAAGATTTGATTACTTCTGGGAGAGATACGGATTCTGTATATGACAGTGTAGGAAATATTATTAATGCTGCAATTGCAAAAATTACAACTCTATAAAAAGTATTTTTTTGATTATTATTTCGCAATTTCATTTCTTAAACATCCCATGTCTAAAACAACCATCATAAGCATGTTTAATTTATTGCGTGCTTATGGCAAAGC
Organism: Desulfovibrio sp. UIB00; assembly: GCF_022508225.1. Classification (NCBI taxonomy): domain Bacteria; kingdom Pseudomonadati; phylum Thermodesulfobacteriota; class Desulfovibrionia; order Desulfovibrionales; family Desulfovibrionaceae; genus Desulfovibrio; species Desulfovibrio sp. UIB00. Next base: position 31,448 of record NZ_JAETXJ010000011.1, read on the forward strand.
TAATGATTGCGTTTTTAGTATATAATTGTTTTTAAATTATGCTGTAAACATGCAGACAACAAGAGACAGTTTTTTAATTTTTCTTTTTTACACTATTGCGTTATAAAAAAAATAGCAACAATCTGAGCCAAATGCCGTGGTTACGACTTGCTTCAATATGCCAGAGTGCGGCAAATAAATGCAAATCATTTTCCTTGCCTAACAGACTTTTGCTGTAGCGTAGCGGCTCCATCCATGCAAAACCATTTGCCAAGTACACCAGCAAACGGTATTTTTATCAGATTAGCTACATTGAACCGAGCCCCACAGGAAAAACCTTGCTATGAAGTTCAAAAAAAGCACACACCTATTCCCCACCCCAGCAACCTTCAGCCTATTCCAAAGATCACTGAAGGCCTTGGGCATTAATCTGTCCAAAGGGATTCTGAAATGAAGTGGGGGTTTCAGATCATTGCCCTTTGCAGCATTGTGGTTAGCCTTGGTGCAACGAGCCTGCAAGCCGGTGAAGTTTTTGATCGTGTAAGGCAATCTGGCGAGGTGCGATGCGGGATATCAGATGCCAATCTGCCGGGGCTTGCCATTCTCGAATCTAACGGCAGGTGGACTGGTTTCTGGACAGATATGTGCAGGGCAATCGCTGCTGCCGCTGTGGGTGATCCGGAAGCTGTGCAATTTGTTCCGATAACCGAAAGCACCCGTGCTGCCGCACTTGTTGGCAACGCAATTGATGTCATGTCTTCCAACACTACTTGGACTCTGAGCCGCGAGGCGGGTACAGGTATTCGTTTTACCGAACCTGTGCTTTACGATGGACAGGGCTTTCTTGCTCATGCTGGCTCAGGAGCCACGGATCTCAAGTCGTTTGGCCCTGCCAAGGTCTGTGTACGTGACGGAACAACAACACTGCAAAACATGCAAGAATTGGCCAAGACCACATATCCGGATATCACCCTAATCCCTTTTCAGTCGGCCAAAACTCTGATGGAAGGCTTCTTTCTTCAAAAGTGTGACCTACTGACAGCAGACAGAACTATTTTGGCGACGACCCGCCTGTCGAGCGGAGCACCTAAAGAACATTTTGTATTCCTGCCAGAAGTTGTCTCAAAAGAGCCTCTGAGCTTGTCTGTGCGTGATAATGACCCACAGTGGTTCAACATTGTGCGCTGGTCGATGCTGGTGATGGTTACTGCCGAAGACAAGGGCATCACCTCTTCGAATACTGACAGTTTTGCCAATAGCACTGACCAGGAAATTCGTAGACTACTCGGCCTCGAAGGGGAACTGGGAAAAGCACTGGGCCTGGACAACGCATGGGCAAGGCGAATCATCCACGCTGTTGGCAATTATGGTGAAGTATTTGCCCGCAACCTCGGCCCGGATACGCCGATGGGAATGGAGCGGGGCCAAAACGAACTATGGTCCAGAGGGGGGCTGCTCTACTCTCCCCCAATACGCTAGTGAACCAAACACGCCATGACTCGTAGCCGATTCGGAATTGCGTTTCGCCTGATAGGAGGCTTGCTGACGGTCGTAGCTGCCACAACGCTGGTCAGTCTTGCAGGCTTTTTTGCACTCTATCAAGTGGGCCAACAATTCTCTTGGACTGCCCATTCTGAAGTTCCCCGGCTTGTTGCCGCGTCCCGTCTGTCACACGAGAGCCAGCGAATTGCCTTCATTGGGCCTACTTTCCGCAAGATCGACAATCACTTTACCCTTGCAACCAAGATGGGTGAGGCCAACGACAAGCTTGCCTCGCTAGAAAACCTCATCCAGTCGTTTTCTTCATTGGGGGCAGACTCCGCAATTATCGAAGACATTCGCACCACTAGCGACTTGCTTCGCCAGCATTTTGCCAGCTTGGCCGAAGTTGTTGGTCACCGCATTGATGCCGAATCCGAAATTCAGGCAAGATGGAATATGATGGTCAAGCTGGGAGAGGAAATTCGCGCGCAGAGCTGTATCTTTAGGGGCGCAGTACGGCATGAGGCTCCCGACTGGCTGCCGATTGCTGCATGGACGGACGTTGCGAATGCCCTTGTATCTAACTCCATAGCTATCTTGGGTTACAAAAACAGGTCACAGCTGAAAGGTCTGGCAACACGTCTTGACGATTTGTGGCACGAAGCTGAGGTCCAGTATGGGCGCATGACGCCAAACATGCAGGCCCGCCTTTCTCCTTTGCGAAAGATGCTTGCCGAAAACGCAGAAACCTCACCAAACTTTGCGAAGAGACGCTTGCAGCTTCTGGAAGCTGAGCAAGCAGAGGTGGGAATGGTCAATAGGGCTGAAATACTATCTTCCAGTCTGGTCATTGCCGCTACCGATCTATTTGTAAAAACGCAGAACGAAGTTGACGGACGAAACACCAAGGTAGCCGACATCATTAATAAGACATCCAAATTGCTGGCAGGCGCGGTTGCTTTCACGCTTTTGGTGTCCATTATTATGCTGCTGTACATCAACCGTAGCGTCATACAGAGGCTCACCGCCTTGCGCACTGCCATGACCGATCATGCGCAGGGAGGCGGAGGCCCCGTAGAGATTGTTGGCAATGATGAGATCGGTGAAATGTCCTGTGCATTGAGTTATTTCGTTGGCGTTATCAAAAATCGGGAAGACAAGCTGCATGCTATCAACGCCGATCTCTCTCAGGCGCACAGCAATCTTGAAAAAATAGCCGTTACCGATCGGCTGACAGGACTGTACAACAGAGCCAAGCTTGATGAAGTTTTTACCAGCGAAATAGCCTGCGTTGAACGGTTGGGCAATCCCTTTGCCATTATCCTGGCAGACATTGACCACTTTAAACTGATCAATGATACTCATGGGCACCTGGTTGGAGACAGCGTGCTCAATGAATTCGCCACAATTCTGCGTAGAATGACCCGCGATACTGATACCGCAGGACGGTGGGGCGGAGAGGAATTTCTTGTCATCTGTCCCAAGGTTGACCTCAATGATGCCTTTGCTCTGGCCGAGCGCATTCGGGCAGCCGTTGCAAAGCATTCTTTTCCTGTTGTAGGCAAAAAAACCTGTAGCTTTGGGGTTGCCAGCTATCGTTCAGGGGATACGGCAGACACCATGGTTAAACGGGCAGACGAGGCCCTCTATAAAGCCAAGCAGCATGGCCGCGATCGGGTAGCGATTGAGAGCAGAGCTTTAACTTGCAATGCTCATGCCTAACAGACACGATACATATTCAACAGTAATTGCGCTCCTGTTGATGAAATTGCAGCGTTAAACGTGTATCAGTCCTTAAAATTAATTACTGGGGCTCCCAGCCTGCAAGAATAACGGTTATCAATTATACTATTTATAGAAATTTTTTCATATATTTGAATATAATTTTTACTTATTTTTAATCAACATAAGTTATCCCATGCACCTGAACAATACATATTACATGTGTTATCCAAACTAGTCTCAAGCAATCATAAAAAATTTGGATATATATTACACATGAAAGACCAGCTGAATAACCATGATGCTGCAACTAATCATACTCCCTCGCAGTTTTGCAAAGCAGGCATGCCCTTTTTGAACTATCTCTCACGCGGTTTCTAAGCGCAATCTTACCTCACTGACCATCATATCTTAAAGAGCCCGGTTCCTTGATAGGAACCGGGCTCTTTCAACTATTAAGGAGTCACAACTATGGATATTAATTTGCAAGATAATCTTAGCACGTTGCAACAAGAAGAATTTGATGCAGGCCAAATATTCAGCGGCAAGCCCTCCGGCACCACGGTCAGAGGCTACGCCGTTCCTTCGGCCTACACCCCAGCTATTGACCCTGACTATATCTTCCATGAGTCGAGCCGCGATGTTGTGGTCTGGTTTCTCAACCCGCAGGAACCGTTGTACGTCTTTGGGCCTTGTGGGAGTGGCAAGACTAGCTGCATTAAGCAGCTGTCAGCCAGGCTTAACTATCCTGTCTTTGAGGTTACCGGACACGGGCGGCTGGAATTTGCCGATGTGGTTGGTCACCTGACAGTCAAAAACAGCAGCATGACCTTCGAGTACGGCCCGCTTGCGCTTGCCATGCGCTACGGCGCACTTTTGCTGCTGAATGAGATCGACCTGACATCCCCTGAAATTGCGGCAGGCTTGAACAGCGTGCTGGACGGCTCCCCCCTGTGCATAGCGGAAAACGGAGGCGAACTGATTGTACCGCACCCCATGTTCCGTCTGGTTGCCACGGCCAACACCAATGGCGGTGGTGATGACACCGGCCTCTACCAGGGCACCCTGCGGCAGAACCTTGCCTGGCTGGACCGCTTTACTATCTGCGAAGTGGGCTATCCTTCTGCCGATGTAGAAAAGAGTCTACTTGCTCGGCGATTTCCTTCGCTGCCCGAATCGTTGTGCGCTACCATGGTGGACTACGCCAATGAGGTTCGAAAACTCTTCATGGGCGAGTCCTCTACCAGCAATCTGACCAACGCCATAGAAGTAACATTCTCCACGCGCAGTTTATTACGCTGGGGTGATCTGACCGTACGCTTTCAGCCTATGGCCCATCAAGGCGTACAGCCTATCACCTACGCCCTCGACCGGGCGCTGGCCTACCGTGCAAGCCGTGAAACCCGGGCAATGTTGCACGAGCTGGCTCAACGCATGTTTCCACAACAGGTTGGGGCTGAAGGTCTCAACGCTACATCTTCCGATAAATCAATGTAGGAGTTTATAATGACACAGCTTGTTTCTGACATCCGCATTTTGGACAATTTGCTGGCCCTTAACCTTAACGTCAGCTTGTGGTCTGCCCGCCGCAAAATGAGTCAGGAAGACCTGGGCGGCGCAGAACTGCCCCCCGAAGATCTGACCACGCTGGGCTCAAAGCGCATTGCCGACCCGGAAAACCTCAAAGTATTCGGCACACTCAAGGCCCGCGCCTTCAACTACCTTGATCGGCACGGGGTACGGTTCATGTCTGGCTGGGCCATCCCCGAAGAAAAAGCCGGCGAAATCGTGCAGGAACTGCTTAACATCCGCACAGAATTCCAGAAAGAAAAGGAAACTTTTCTGGCAGGCTATGACCAAAATGTACAGAAATGGATTGAGAAGCACCATCAGTGGGGCGAAATTATCCGCAACTCCCTCGTGGGGCCTGACTATGTACGCGCCCGCATGGATTTCCGCTGGCAGCTGTATAAGGTCGCCCCGCTTGAGCAGCACACAGACAACACTGCTGTGCTGGAAGCCGGTCTGGCGGAAGAGGTACAGGGCCTCGGCGGCACCCTGTTTGATGAGGTGGCCAAGTCTGCTAACGATATCTGGCGCAGGGTTTACCATGGCAAGACGGAGGTAACTCACAAGGCACTTTCGCCGTTGCGTACTCTGCATGCCAAGCTCACTGGTTTGTCTTTCGTAGAGCCGCATGTAGCCCCGGTGGCAGACATCATGCAGGCTGCACTACTGCGCATGCCCAAGAAGGGCAACATCACCGGCGCAGACCTTCTGCTGTTGCAGGGTCTGGTCTGCCTGCTTAAAGACAGTACGGCCCTTGTGGGCCACGCCCAAAAAGTTATTGAGGGCTACGGCCCGGCCTTAGTGCTGGATGCCCTGTTGACTGGTCCGGGCGTTATCCATGAATCGGACGGCCCTGCTGGACAGATGGATGGCACCGTGGATGGCACCGTGGATGGAGAAATGGACGATGAGCCCATCCTATCTGAGATTCCCTTGCCAGATAGCCCTTTGCCGCATCCTGCCATCCCCAGCCTGGGCCTGTGGTGACGTTATGATACGTACAAAAGATGTACTCAACTGCCTGCCCATGCTGGCGTCCATCCTTGGTGACCGTTATGGAGTGCAGGTTCGTATTGGCGGCAAGGAAGCCTGCACCAACGGTAGAGTTATCCATCTGCCATCTTTGCCCATTGATTGTGAGCCGGAATTATTGGCTCTGGCCAAGGGGTTCACAGACCATGAGGCTGCCCATATACGGCACACAGATTTTAGCGTGCTGAAAGCGGCAAACCTTGATCCAGTGACCTTCAATTTGTTCAACTGTCTTGAAGATTGGCGCGTTGAAAAAATGCTGTCAGGCATTTTTCCAGGCTGCCGGAGAAACCTGAACTGGTTGATACGACGATTCTTTGTAGAGCAAGCACAGCCGAGGGCCGGGGACGATTCCCCGGCCCTTGCTGTTTTGGACTATGTGCTGTTGACCGTGCGAGCCTGGGATGTGGATGCGGTGACCCCGGCACGCCAACATGCGGCAAGCATCGTGGAGCAGCACTTCCCCAGCTTGAAAGAGGCCCTGGATGCCATCTTGGTCAAGGTCTACATCCATTGCCCAGATACAGCAGCGGCAGTCGAATACGCTCGACAAATTGCCATATGCGTCAAACAGTGGGAACCACCTCAGCCAACTGCAACCAGCGAAGGGATGAATAATAATGGTCAGGGAGCCACACCAAGGGCGACAGGGGAAGCCAACGATTCTGCCACACAAATCAACCAGCAATCTGAACCGGTCCAACTGCCGAGTGCTTTACCGCTCAAAGCCTTGTTTCATGCAGAGGCGCAGGATCTCCCCCAACATCTCGGCGAAATCATGTCGATTGAGCTTGCCAATAGCAGCGCAGAATCCGCTGGTGACGCACTGACCGTGGCCGTGGAAGGCACCCGACATGCAGCCCCCTTGCCAGCAGAGCAAAAGCTGCAAGCGTTACAGGCCAGCATTGCCCTACGCACTCGCCTTCAGGGATTACTGCAGGTGCAAACCCAGAGGCGTTGCAGCATCGGGCGCAGAGGGACTCTGCACGCTAATTCACTTTATCGTCTGCAGGTTGGCAATGCTCGTGTTTTCCAAAAGGAGTCTGTGCAATTGGGCCTCAATACGGCTGTCCACGTCCTGCTGGACGTAAGTGGCAGCATGGCTGGCGCACCGATTAATCTTGCCAATCGGGCATGCTTTGCCGTGGCAACGGCGCTGAGCCATATCCGTGGCGTGAACCCTGCAGTAACAGCCTTTCCCGAAGTCACGGAAACCAATTCAGTATTCCCCATCATGCGACACGGGCAGGCCGTGCCAGACATGTTCGACATTCGGGCTTCTGGAGGGACTCCCCTAGCTGGGGCCGTGTGGTGGGTTCTGCAAACCATGCTGCCCCTCAAGGAACAGCGCAAGATGATTCTGGTTATCACTGACGGCATGCCGGACAACCCGCTCGCTGCAAACAATGCCATAGGGGTGGCCCAAAAACTTGGCTTTGAAGTTTACGGCCTGGGCATGCGAGATGAACACATCACACGTCTGCTGCCGCACACCAGCAGAGTACTCAACGACTTGCCCGATCTGGTGCCTGCAATGTTTACCATACTGCAGGTTGCATTACTAAAAGGAGTGAAGAATGGCTGAAAATAACTCTGCTATTGGGCTTGATGCCTCAGCTTGGCTAGTTATTGCAATAGCGGTACTAAAAGCCGTCAAAGCGATCTTGGATGAAGTTTCAGATTAAAATAAATAGTGGGCAGGTACTCCCTGCTCACTATTCAATTATGGACTAGATATGAAATTAAGATCAATACAAGATTTAATATAGCCCATGGATAGATCATGTTATATTTTCATCACACTACGACATAAGACGAATACCACAACATAGGAAATTAACAGATATAATACTACAACGATTAGGAAGAGAATTTTATCCAATAGTTTTTTAACAACCAACTAATTAACCAGAAGTTTTTTTAAAAAATTCAGTACTCTTGATGATAGCAAACTTCCCTGCCATGTTTTGTGTAGCTGATATCGTGGGTCGAAGGATGTGATCATAACTTTTATTACGCAGCAAAGACTTTCAGCAAAAAGGTTGGAAATAGGGTTGGAAAAAACAAAAGGCACTTGCAGCGCATAACCGCAAGTGCCTGATTTAATTTGGCGTCACCAACGGGATTTGAACCCGTCTTAACGGCTTGAGAGGCCGCCGTCCTAACCGGATAGACGATGGTGACAACGAGGAGTTAAATAAGGCTCTCAAGCCTTATTTGTCAAGCAGTTCATACACAGGGCAGTAAAATCAGCCGTTGCCGTACCTGCGTCCAAGGTGCTAGGTATGGAGTTGCCGCTGGCGGCGGCCCAAATCTGAAGGAAGGAGCAGCCCTCATGAAATCTCGTCTTCACCTTCCCCTGCTTATCGCCTGTTTTGCCTTGTTGGCCGCATGCGGCGGCAAGGTGATCCCCACGCGCGATGGTGACATGCCCACATGGATGGGAACCCTGGAAGACCTCCGGCGCTACCCGCAAAATCTGGACGTGTACGCCAAGGCCGCCGGAGAGGACAAACTGCTTGTTTCTCCTGCCGAGCAGGCCAATCAGGCGGCCAGATTTATGCGCATCACCTTTGGCCCGTGGGAAATGACCAAGACCTCAATCCGCAAGCGTGATGTGGCCGTGCTCTTCAACAAGGCACGCGGCTACAAAATTGGCGATGTGCGCTGGACGCAGCCGGAATGGGATGCCATGAGCGCCAACGCGGCTCTGGGTTCCTACCCTTCGCGCAGCCAGGCAGCCATAACCGTGCGCAACGCGAACCTGCGCGAACTGCCCACCAATGAGGCGCGTTTTTCCGAGCCCACGCCAAATCCCAAGGCCAATCCCTTTGATTATTTTCAGTATTCCCTGCTACCCGTGGGCACACCGGTACTTATCGCGCACACAAGCCGCGATGGCCGCTGGCACTATGTGGAATGCCCCGTGGCTGGCGGCTGGGTGGCGGACGAAGATCTGGCCCCTGTCAGCGCTGAATTCAGATACATGTACCGCAACAGCACATTTGCGGCCCTTGTGCGCGACAGGGTGAACATTGTTACGCCAACAGGTTCCATACTAGCCAACATCGGCGCATTGCTGCCCATGCGTAGCGGATACTCTTCGCCTGCGGACGCCGGTTCCGGCGGTCAGGCCGCAATCGAACTGCTTGTGCCCACACGCGGTGGGGACGGCATGGCTCAACTGACCCCGGTGTCGCTTACCACGGCAGACGCCGCTCCGTGGCCCATGCGCATGACCCCTGGCAATGTGGCCAAGGTGGGCAATTTCATGATCGGCCAACCCTACGGATGGGGCGGCATGTTTGGCGACAGGGATTGCTCTGCTCTCACGCGCGAACTGTTCACGCCCTTTGGCATCTGGCTGCCGCGCAACTCCGTGGCGCAAGCGCGCACAGGCGCGGTCAACATGCTTGAAGGCATGACGACGGCGGAAAAAGAAGAACAGATTATGCGCAACGGCGTTCCCTTCCTCAGCCTTGTGGGCATGCGCGGGCACATCATGCTGTATGTGGGCAAGTATAATGGCCGCCCCGCCATTTTCCACAATGTATGGGGCGTGCGCACAGTTGAGGGCAGCGACACTGATGGCCGCTTTGTCATCGGCAGGGCCGTTGTCACCTCCATCACCCCCGGCGCCGAGCTGAAAAACCTTTACCGTACAACGACGTTTGCCGACAGGCTCCGCACGTTGAGCACTCCGGCGGATACCCTTCAGTGACAGAACTGCGCCATACAACAACAGCCGAAGATGCGGGCCAGCGGCTGGATCGCGTGCTACATCAGGTTGCCCCCGAGATGTCGCGGGCAGCGTTGCAAAAAGCTGTTCAGGCCGGGCACTGCCAGGTGGACGGTCTGCCGGAACCCCGCGTAAATGCTAAGATGAGGGCCGGACAGACAATCACGCTACGCCTGCCGGAGACCTCCACGACCTTGCAGGCGGAGGAAGGACACCTCGAGCTGCTCTGGCAGGACGAACACATGGTTGTGTGCAACAAGCCTGCGGGCCTGACGGTGCACCCCTGCCCTTCCTGCCCGGAGCAGACCCTGGTGCAACGCCTGCTGGGGCGCTTTCCGCAACTGGGCAGGATTGAAGGGCAGCGCCCCGGCATAGTGCACCGGCTGGACAAAGACACGAGCGGCATCCTGCTGGTGGCCCTGACAGAGCAGGATCGCCTTGTACTCAGCGAGGCCTTTGCCCAGAGGGAAGTACATAAGGAATATCTGGCCCTTGTGAGTGGTAGGCCTCCCGCTGCGGGTGAATGCCGCGAACCCATTGGCCGCCACCCCACAGCCAAGGTCAAGATGGCCATTGTGCCGGAATCGCGCGGCGGGCGCGCAGCCCATACGGAGTGGAAAACCCTGTGGACAGCGCCCGACAGGCGTTTCTCCTTGCTTGCCGTGCGCATCCATACCGGGCGCACGCATCAGATACGCGTACACATGACCCACCTTGGGCATCCCCTGCTTGGCGACAGGCTCTATGCGCCCAAAGCAGTGCAGGCCCTCGCCCCGCGCCAGATGCTGCACGCATGGCGCATCAGCTTCATCCACCCGGCCACGGGCGCGGCCATGAATTTTGCCTGCCCGCCGCCGGACGACATGCTCATGGCTGCACTTCAGGGCTGCCGCCGCATGCGCCGCGTGGTGGTAACGGGCAATCCCGGCAGCGGCAAATCTGCCTTTTCCCAATGCCTGGCCGATATGGCCGTGCCAGTGTTCAGCGCCGATGCAACGGTTGCCGCCCTGTACGCCCCCCGAGGGGAGGCTGCGCAATGGATCGGACAGATCGGCGGCAGCGCCCTGCTTACTCCAGCAGGCGCCGTGGATAAAACCGCGCTGCTTGAGGCCATGCGCGCCAACCCCGTGCTGCGCCGCGAGGTGGAAAACATGGTGCACAGCCTGACGCACAAGGCGCTGGAAGCATTCTGGATACAGCAGGAATCTCTGGGCATGCCGCTGGCCGTGGCCGAGGTGCCCCTGTATTTTGAAACAGGCTGGCAAAACAGCTTTTCACCAGCACCGCACGTTGTCGGGGTGCGCTGCGCCATACCCCTGCGCGCACAGCGCATAGAAGCGAACCGTGGCTGGACGCAAGACAAGCTGAAAGCTATTGAAGGCTGGCAATGGACGCAAGACCGCAAAATGGCCGCCTGCAACACCGTTGTGGATAATGAAGGTACGCTGGAAGCGTTATGCGCCCAGGCCCAGGAATTTTTGACAAGCATGCGCACTCAGGATCAGAAGGATGAACAGGCCCTTGCGCTGCACCTCGCAAGACTGTGGCAGTAACTACTGGAGTCAGATACTGTCTATCCACTCAAGTTCCATGAGTTTTTCACCTAATTTGTCATTTCTTGACACAATTCGCGGTATTCGCGTATAGGCTATCTTTAAATTTTCAGACCAAAAGCATCCGTTGAAGCAAAACATGTCAGACGCACAACAGCCGCATCAGGGCAATCTAGCCAATCCCCTGGTGCTGGCCTTGGAAATATCAAGTTCAGCCCTTCTGCACGTCAGCAAAGAGCCTTTTCTCAGAGCAGCCATGGCCAGTATTGGCGAATCCTTGCACTGTGAGCAGGTGTCTCTTGTGGAATTTGACGATGAGCAGTGGTCTGCCCCAGTAGTCTGGCGGTCGGGCATTCGCAGTGCAACTGGTGATATGCCTGCGGCAACGCTCAACGACATGTCGCCGGTGCTGAACATGTTTGAAGAGGGCAAAAGCCTGTGCGTTGCCGATACCTCGGCCATGCCTGAAGGCCCGCAAAAAGCCCTGTTTCTCTCCCGTGGCATCAAATCGGCAATCTGCGTGCCCATCGCCCACGATGGCCAGCTTTTTGGCGGCATCTGCCTTTTGCGGCATCGCTATCGCGGGCAATGGTCCATTGAGGATTCCAGCCTTTGCCACCTTTTGAGCAGCATCCTTGCCATCACGTTGACGCATTTCCGTCTTTACGGGCAGTTGCAGCGCAAGCACAGACAACTGCACGACATCCTTGATGCCTTCACTGATCCTGTCTGCATTGTGGACATGGAGACATACAAGATTCTTTTCGTCAACAACAGTGTTGAAGAAACATATCCGCGCAAAGACGGCACGTTGTCCAACATCTGCTACAAAAGGCTCATGGGGCGGGATACGCCCTGCCCCTTTTGCACCAATGCCATTATTGCCGCCTCCAGCGAGCCCTATCAGTGGACGTATGAAAACAAGGCCACCAGACGCACCTATACGGTCGTGGACAAGGCCATCAAGTGGGACAACGACAAAACGGTTCGCCTCAGCATTTCACGCGATGTGACTGATCTGCTGCAAACCCAGCACGAAAAGCAGGATGCCGTGGTGGCCTCGCAGGCCAAAAGCGAATTTCTGGCGCATATGAGCCATGAAATTCGCACGCCCATGAACGGCATCATCGGCCTCACCCATCTGGCCCTGCAATCCAATCCCAGCGACGAGCAGAAAAACTATCTGCAAAAAATCCGAACTTCCGCCACAAACTTGCTGGCCATCATCAACGATATTCTGGATCTTTCCAAGATCGAAGCCAACAAGATGGTGCTGGAAGACGCCAACTATCCGCTGGAAGACGTGCTTGAATTCGTACACACCTCGCTGCGCTTTCCCATTGAGCAGAAGGGGCTTGAGTATGAATGCAAACTTGGCGACGATGTGCCGCTGAAGCTCTGGGGCGACAGCCTGCGCCTCAAGCAGGTTTTGCTCAACCTCATGAACAATGCCGTCAAATTCACCGCCGAGGGGCGTATCACCCTGCGAATTGACCGCGAGCTTTCTGGCGACAAAGACAGCCTGCACTTCAGAATTGCCGATACGGGCATGGGCATCAGCCGCGAATACCAGCAGCACCTTTTTGATCCTTATACCCAGGCCAATGCGAGCATCAGCCGCCGCTTTGGCGGCACCGGCCTTGGGCTGAGCATCTGCAAACGCATTGCGGAACTCATGCACGGCACGCTGTGGTGCGAGAGCGAGCTGGGCAAGGGTTCCACCTTCCACCTGAGCATTCCCTGCACGGCTGCCCGCAATATCTATTGCCCCCAGGAGCAGGCCGTCGCCACGGCAGAGCCGCTGGACGGAGCGGCAGAGTGCAGCATTCTGGTGGCGGAAGACAACGAGATCAACGTGGAAGTATTGCGCGCCATGCTGCGCCAGCTGGGCTTTGAATGCGATGTTGCGCCCAACGGCAAGGAAGCCCTGCGCATGGCCATGGAAACCCCATATGATATTGTGCTGATGGATGTTAACATGCCCGTCATGGACGGCCTGACCGCCACGCGCGAACTGCGGAGCATGCTGCCGGAAAATGACGAGCAAAAAGCCCTGCCCATCATTGCCCTCACCGCCGCGACACTGCCTGACAACATTGCCGAAATCATCAACGCGGGCATGAACGACCACATTGGCAAGCCCTTCAGCATGGCTACCCTGCGCAATAAACTCGCCAAGTGGCTCAAGCTCCACTGAACATCCCGACAAATCATGGCTGCCGCAAAAGTCTCCAAAACCAATGCCGCCAGAATTCTTGAAGGCTTGGGCATTTCCTACGAACTGCACACTGCTGACGTGGACGAAAATGACCTGTCAGCCGTGACCATGGCGCACAATCTGGGGGTTGACCCTGCCTGCGTTTTCAAAACTCTGGTAGCCAGAGGCGACAAAACAGGCGTGCTCATGGCCTGCATCCCTGCTGCGGCGGAGCTTGACCTCAAGGCGCTGGCTGCCGCATCTGGCAACAAGCATGTGGAAATGGTTCCGCTCAAGGATGTTCGTCCCCTCACCGGCTATATGCGCGGCGGCTGCTCCCCCCTTGGAGCCAAGAAGGCCTATCCGGTTTTTTTGGACGAAAACGCCATCCTGCTTGAAACCATCTTTGTGAGCGCAGGCCAGCGCGGCGTTCAGCTGTGCCTCAAGCCGGATGATCTGCTACGCGCTGTTGAAGGGCAATACGCCCCAGTGGCGCGCATTTAGTAGTTCCGCCCGCTAGTTCCTGCATAAAATCAGCCCACCGGGGCAGACACGCACAAGCTGCCACGTGGGTATCATCACCAGCACTTCACGGCGCATGCTCGGCCCATCTGCCCATCGGACAAGGAGATCCATCCGTGCAGTATTATCACGCAGATGTATTTTGCAAGGAGCCCATGACCGGCAACGGGCTGACTGTTTTTATTGCCAAGACCTTTCCAGAAAGCGCAGTCATGCAGCAGATCGCCAGGGAATTCAGGCAGTTTGAAACAATCTTCCTTGTGCGGCGGGGCGATGCTGTTTTTGACGCGCGCATCTTTACGGTTGAAGAAGAACTGGATTTCGCCGGGCATCCAATTCTAGGCGCTGCTGCGGTTGTGCAACGCGAATTTTTTCAGGAGGCCTCCAGCACGATTCTGTTCACCCTGAACAGCAAGCAGGTCTCTGTTTTTTGTTCGGCGCATGGCGATTTTTATGATTGCTGCATGGATCAGGGACCAGCGGAATTTATTTGCGCCCTGGAGCCGGAAGCGTACACAACGTATTTGCAGCCGCTGAATCTTGCACCGCACAATATTGCTGCCGGATTTCCCCTGGAAGTAGTTTCCACAGGGCTGCCCTATCTTCTGGTGCCCCTTGCCTCAGGCCTGGAGCAGGCCCGCATTCTCATGACGGATTACGAATCAAGGCTCGCACAGATCGGCGCAAAATTCGCGTATATTTTTGACGTCAACGCGGTTGAAGGCAGAACCTGGGACAATGCGGGCATGGCGGAAGACGTAGCCACAGGCAGCGCCGCAGGACCAGTTGGAGCCTACCTGTACAAGCACAACAAATTTTCGCCCGCACAGGAAATACTTATTCGGCAGGGGCGCTTTGTGGGGCGTGACTCGGAAATCAGCGTCCGCAGAGACAAAGCCAGCGGCAACATGCTGGTGAGCGGTCAGGTTCGTTTGCTCGTGCGCGGGGAATGTCTTCCGGGCATGTAAAACCTATCCTGTCAAAAGCGCGCAAAAAACAAAGGCCCGCTTCCTTCTCTGCCATTGGCAGCACAAGGAAACGGGCCTTTTCAAAACTCACCGCAAGGGTATTGGATTCTTGGCTTAGCCTTCGTCACTCAAAGGACGAAAGCTCTTTTTTGTTGCCCCGCATACAGGGCATTTCCAGTCTTCTGGCAGATCTTCAAAACGGGTTCCAGCCGGTATTTTATGGCGTTTGTCGCCCCGGTCGGGGTCGTAAACATAGCCGCAATTGACCATCTGGCAACGCCACATATCCTTGGGTTCAGCCATGCTCTGCCCCGCCTGTTAGCCCGCTGCGGGCGTTGCGGTCACAAAGCCCTTGCTGGCCGGGCCAGTGGTGGAAGGCGTACCGGCAATCTTGGCAAGGTAGGTATCGCCAAGTTTTTTGATATGCCCGTCAATATTGTCGTAATAGGTCAGGTGGGCCTGCTCCTCGTCAATGATCCGTTCAAAGAGCCGGGCAGAAACAATGTCGCCCGCATCCTTACAGATGGCGAGAAAACCGCTGTAAGCCTCAATGGTGGCTTCTTCCTGATTGGCGTCAGCCTCGTAGATAACGGTCACTTCCTGCCCGGTAACGATCTTGCCGTCTTTCTGGGTAGTGGGCTCGCCGCCCAGTTCCTTGATGCGTTCGGCAAAATTTTCGGCATGACGCATTTCGTCAATGGCGATAAGCTTCATGTTGGCAGCAAGCTCGCCATAATCCATATCGTCCAGATTGTAGTGCTGGTTCATATACTGATGGATGGCGAACAGCTCCATGGCGCGCGCCTTGTTCAGTACTTCGATGACGTTAGCCTTCCGGCTTTCCCTGTTTTCAGCCATGACGCAAGCTCCTTGGTTATAACAGGTTCAAGATGCTATTTGCATAATACGAATAGCAAAATCTCACAAGCAGCCACAGCGCACACGGAAAATATTCGACAATAGTTACTGGGTTATTTCAAGCGATCTCGCGCAGGTTTCGCACACGCCGTCGTATTCCACCCGCGAACTCAAAATACTCGCAAAACCCATTGCCTGCATGCCTTCAACTGTGGGGGCCTGCTTGACGTCTTCAACATCGCCAACCCGGCCGCAATAAATGCAGCGAACATGCTGATGGTTTGAAATATCGCCATCAAAACGTTTGGTTGATCCTGCTGCTTCAAGACGGCGGATCTCTCCGCTGTCTGCCAGAAAATCCAAATTCCGGTACACAGTGCCCAGGCTTATTCGGGGCAAACGCTCGCGCACGATGCTGTACAGCTCATCCGCAGTAGGATGGCTCTTGAGCTTGCGCAGTTCTTCCAAAATGACTGCCCGCTGCCGGGTCATTCGTGTTTGTGTTTGAGCCATGCCAGCCTCCAGTGTTGCTAAAAATTACTGTTATCGCGGAATACTGTCAAGCCCAAACTCAACCAAAAGACTAAGACTTCTGCCTGGCGAAAAACAGTGCGCAATGGCTGCTTATCGGGAATATGGTTCCCATGCGGAAAAAAGCCGTGAGGCGGCTCCAGTCCAGCCAGAACGCGCGCCACAAGGGCATAAAAACATACCATCGCAGTGCGGGTAAATAAATAACTTTCAGAAAAGCGTCAAGGCGTAACCCCAAATTACATCAGTCTACAGGGGCCGCGCTTGCCTAGCCCTTTTCCGCCTGGGGCATATGGCAGAAATGCTCCACAGCTGCGCACGCCGCACCCCACAGACCACTGTTTCCATCGGCGATAAGATAAATAGGAACAGAGGCCGCAATGCCGCCAATATCGGGCACCAGACCAAGCTCTTGCAAAAAGGCCGGATGCGTCAGGCACAGGGGATTTTTGGCGGCGATGCCGCCAGCAATCCACAATCCGCCACGGCAGAGCGTGGTCAGGATCCACTGGCGGCAAAAACGACCCCAAAATCTGGCATACCACAACAGCGTGGGCGTTTCGTGCGACAGCGCCTCTGCACCCACGGCGGGGGGGTAAAAAAACTGGCCGGAAAGATAGTAGTGCAGCACGGAGAGCCCTTCACCGGAAAGCACATTTTCCGCCGTGGGGTAATCGCGTCCCAGTTCACGGGCTAGGAAGGCCTGATAGGCCTGTTCTTCCGGCCCAACAAAAGCAAAGGCCGTATGCCCGGCCTCCGAGGGCACGGCCAGCCAGCTTCCGGCAGAGTCAGGCCCGCCCGAGCGCACCAGCATGGCAGCGCCAAGGCCAGTGCCAGCGCCAAGCACGGCCCGGGTTTCTCTGGATTCGTCAATGGATCGGGTGCTGCTGCGTACAAGCGCGGCCGCTGTACCGCAGGGCGTCAGCGTGGCAAAGGCCTGCGCGCTGAAATCGTTGAGCAGCAGGCAGCAGGCCAGGCTGTACTGCTGTGCTACGCCATTAAGATCAACACGCAACTGCCCGTTGGTGAGTTTGCCGCGCAGACCCTTCACAGGCCCGGCAAGGGCAATGACGAGAGAATCACCCGCAGAAAATGGAGATTGTAAAAGCTGCTGCATGGCTTGCAGCACATCGTGGGCATTGCCCAGATCAGCCGACTTTGCCCACACCGCAGAAATAAGCGTGAGATTGCCCTCATACACTATGAACAGGGCAAATCTTGCGTTGGTTCCACCTATATCTGCTGCGAAGATGCGTTGCATGTACGGCTGAAAACTCCGGCGGCTGGTCTAGGTGACATCCCGCTGGTTATCGATTTTGCGCACTATGCCCGTAGTGCTGCAACCGTCTACCAAGCGGGCAAGATAGACCCTGCCGCCCCCCTGCTGCACGACATCGGCCCCAACCACAGTATCAATGGTGTAGTCGCTGCCTTTCACGAGCACATCAGGCCGCAGGGCCGAGATGAGTTCAAACGGGGTATCTTCGTCAAAAAGCACAATGGCGTCCACGTCTGACAGAGCAGCCAGCAGCAAGGCGCGGCTGTTTTCGTTCTGGATGGGACGGGTCGGCCCCTTAAGGCGGCGCACAGAGGCATCGCTGTTGAGTCCCACAATCAGGTGGTCGCCCTGAGCAGCGCTCTGCCGGATAAGGGAAATATGACCAGGATGCAGCAGGTCAAAGCAACCGTTGGTAAAAACCACAGTTTCGTTTTTTCTGCGCCATTCTTCAATTTTTTCAACAAGATTCTTAACGCTAAAAAGCTTGGGATTGTCGGCCTGTTCGCGCAGCGCCTCGTTAAGCTCTGCAATAGACACGGGCGCAGTGCCCATTTTACCCACGGCGACCCCTGCCGCCGCATTGGCAAGGTGCATGCTTTCGGCCCAGGGCAGGCCTTTGCCCACGCATGCTGCCAGAGTGGCAATGGCGGTATCGCCTGCGCCGGAAACGTCGGCCACTTCGCGCACTGCGGCGCGGCAGTAAACAGGTGCTTCATCAGGGGTGAACAGGGCCATGCCCTTTGGCCCCCGCGTTATAAGCAGGCGGTCAATGCCGTAGCGGGAGCGCAGCTCCCCGGCAAGAGTTTCGCGGCGGGGCCTGCTGAGCGTTACGCCAGCGTCCAGACCGCAGGCGGCGTCAAATTCCCCGGCATTGGGGGTAACGCAGTGCGCTCCGGCATAGCGCCGCCAGTCGCTGCCCTTGGGATCAACCAACACGGCGATGCCGAGACGGCGAGCTTCTTCAATGATTATCTGGCACAAATTGCAGCCGCTGGCCGATTCAAGCAACACGCCCTTGGCATAATCAGAGAGAATAACCGCATGCCGCCCCGGCAACAGAGAAAGGACCTGTTTTTTCAAAGCGCCAGCTTCTTCTGCACCGAGAGGAGCGCTTACTTCCTCGTCAAGGCGCAGCAGTTGCTGCCCCTGCGCAAGAACGCGCGTCTTGCAGGTGGTGCGGCGGCTGGGCGAAACGGACAGCCCGTCTGCAATTCCCTCAGCCGCGAGCGCCGCGCGCAGGTCGCTGGCTGCGGCATCCTGCCCCACTACGCCAGCCACTGCCACATCAACGCCAAGGCGCACAAGGTTACGCGCCACGTTGGCAGCACCGCCCGGCACAGACCAGCGTTTTGCCGCAGACACCACCGGCACCGGGGCCTCGGGAGAAATCCTTTTGACCTGTCCTGCAATGTAATGGTCAAGCATCACATCGCCCACAACCAGTATGCGTACTCCGTCAAAATTCATGACGCTCTCCCGGCGTGGTTCAGGCCTTGCCGCAGGCTTTTTTGATCAGCTCGGTCAGGCGGGCTTCGGTGCGGTCTGTATCGACAAGGGTGACTACCGACTTGCGGGCGGCCTCGCCAAGACGTTTGCGCTCCTCGGGACGGGAGGCAAGTGCTTCCAGAACGTCCGCCAGCGCGCCCACATTGTCTTGCGGCACAAGGCGTCCATTGCCGCCGTCCGTAATGGCTTCCGCATGGCCGGGCAGGTCGCTGGCAACAACCGCAAGGCCAAAGGCCAGGGCTTCCACCAGAGCCGAAGGCACACCATCGGCCTCCCCGCCAGTGGTCTTGCGTCCAGGAGCCACAAAAACATCCGCACGGTTGTACATATCCGCCATGTTTTCATGGGGAATCTGCCCGGCAAACTGCACCGAACCACGAAGCCCAAGCCGCCAGACAAGCCAGCGCAAGCGCAGCTTTTCCGGCCCCTGGCCCACAAAGGTCAGTGAAAAGTTCACATTTCTGTCGGCCAGCAGGCGGCATGCCCGGAGCAGCAGATCGTACCCTTTGCGGCGTGCAATGGTGCCCACTGCCAGCAGGTTGAAATCCGCAGCCTTATCCGCATCATTGGCGGCATCGCCCCCAGCGGGAACAGGCATCTGCTCTTCCATATCCTCCGGAGGCGTGAGGGTAAGGGGATCGCGCAGCACGAGCAGTTTGTCTTTCAGCTCGGGCAGCAATTGCAGCATGGCATCGCGCGTGGCCTCTGTATCGCAGCGCACAAACTCTGCATCCGCGCCCTTGGCGGCCCAGTTGAGGCCGGGCTCAGTCATATCCTGAGCGCGCACGGCAAAAGCATACGGCACATGCAGCAGGCGCGAGGCAACCCAGCTGGCGGTTGCCGGGCCGTGGGCCCCTGCCGCGTAGAAAAATTCGATCTTTTCTTCCTGGCCCCAACGCGCCAGCATGGCCCCGGCGCAGAATGCGCGCAGGTGATCCCACCAGCGACGGCCCCAGCGGCCCCGCCCCGGCAGTTTGCGCCAAAGCGCCCATAACTGCGACGAAGATCCTCGCATGAGCCTGAGCATACCCAGGCAGGCCGCAAGCACACGCAGCGCGCCAATGCGCCGCACAGCCAGCGGCAGGGCATAGCCCTCGGGATTTCCCAGAAATCCATTATCGCGGATGGCGTAAATACGGGTAAGCAGGCCCGACGCATGCATACGGTGGGCCTCATCCATCAGGCACTGACCGGAGGCCTCTGGAAAGCTCTCGGCAACCATGGCGCCGCGCACCACAGGGGCAACCCCCTGGAGCAGGTTGTGCGAAATGGTGTCGGGCATTTGCGGCAGGTTGCGCTGGCGGCAGTGCAGAATGCCGTCTTCAAGGGTATAGATGCTGTCGCAAAATTCGGCCATCTTGGGGTCATGCGTAACCATAACCATGGAAACGCCGCCCGTATGGCAAAGCGAACGGAAATTATCCATGATAAGGCGGCTGGTTTTGGCGTCCAGCGCGCCCGTGGGTTCGTCAGCCAGCAGGATGCGCGGATTGTTGACCATAGCGCGGGCAATGGCCACGCGCTGCTGCTCGCCGCCCGAAAGGCGGTTGCTGCGGTAGTGCACACGCGCAGAAAGGCGCACAAGTTCAAGAGCGCGGATAACCCGCTCCCAGCGTTCCTCTGGCGGAATTTTCTCAAATATCAGGGGAAATTCAACATTTTCAAACACAGTCGAGTGGTCAAAAAGGTTGCTCGACTGCATGACAAAGCCCATGGTCCCACGGCGAAAACTGGCAGTCTGCTCACGGTCAAGCGTCAAGACATCCTTGCCAAGAATTTGCAAAGAGCCGGAGTCGGGCGCGTGCAACATGCCCAGCACGTGCAGCATGGTGGATTTGCCGCAGCCCGAAGGCCCCATGATGGCCACCATCTCGCCGGGAACAACTTCAATATTCACGCCACGCAGCACCGGTGAAAAACCGGCGTAGCATTTATATAAATCTTTGGCGACTATAACGGGTGCCATGATCCACCTTGTGCATGTGCGGCAGAGCCGCAAGAACGCGGGCAAACCCGCGCATTGTGTGCTATTCGAATCGCAGAGCGGTTACCACGTCCATGCGGCTTGCCTGCATGGCAGGGAACAGACCGCCCGCTATGCCAATGACGGCAGAAAAAACGATGCTTCCCACGCTGCTGAAAAACAGCAGCGGATACGAAACACCCGTTCCAAGCGATAGGGAACCGATCTCAACCAGCGCGCAGCCAATAAGAATGCCAAATATGCCGCCAGCAACCGATTTGCAAAGAGCCTCGGCCAGAAACTGCGCCAGGATGTCTATATCCGAGCCGCCCATGGCCTTTTTAAGGCCCACTTCGCGCGTTCTGGCCCGAACTGCGGCAAATGTGCCATACCAGATGCCGAAACCGCCAAGCATGAGCGAAGCGGCAATACCAAGCCACAGCAGAGCCTCAACCCACATGAAGGTGGTTTTGATGCGATTGAGTTGATCTTCCTGCGTCTGCACCACGATATAGGGGGCGGACTGATGCTCGCGCACCATCTGAGGAATAATCTTGACAAGCGGCGGCACGTCTTCCCAGCCGATGGCGCGGATAAAGAGTCTGCGCACCTTGCCCCGGCCCCAGTTGCGGTCGGCCATGGTGGTATAGGGCAGAAAGCCGCCATGGCTCCAGCTGCCGAGCATGACGCCGCTGACAACGCCCACCACTTCAAAAACATCCTGCTCCAGAAAGAGCAGCTTGCCTATGGCTTCTTCCGAACCGCCAAATAAATTTCTGGCCGCATCCCTGCCAAGCTGGCATACGCGCCTGTGAGAGTCCACATCTTCCTGATTGAGCAGCCGCCCGGCCGTAAGATCAATAGAGTAAACCTCGGCGAAATACTGGTCGATGCCGATAAAATCCAAATTCAGCGTGCGTTCGCCGGTGCCGCGTATGGGGAAAGTTTTATTGTCGCGCAGGTTTCTGCTCACCAAGCTGACGCCGGGCAACTGAGAAAGGGCTTCCACTGTTTCAGGATAAAACTCGCGGTCGGGCTGGCCGGGGTACTGGGCATCATCCATGTATACCTGGATGACGTTGACGCCACCCATGAGCACCATATCTTGGCCCACCTTGTACCGAATTTCTCGGCCAAGTACCGCCAGGACGATAAACGCCGTGATGCCAAGGGCGATGGAAAGCATCACCCCGAAGCCGCGCTGGCGCACAACCTGCCTGAGGCTGACGCGAATAAGGTCTGACATTGCAATCATGGCGCAATCACTACTCTGACAAAAAACGATAAAAAAAGCCGTGGCTTATGCCGCGCACATGCGCAACGCCATTGCCGCATCCTGCTGTCGGGCTGCATACAGATATATTGCATCCGGCCCGTGACAAAAGGGCAAAAGACGATACACGCCACCATGGGTGTATGTCAAAGCCTCTATTTCCATACCCTGTCACGGACCGCATGCGCAAATAAGAAAGAATCTGGCGCACCACGCCTCCATCAGGTGTGGTTTCAAATTGCTACTTCGTTCCCTGACAGTGTTCAGAGCGCAGCACTACCCCGCCCTTGCCGACTTCATACCGTATGCCGTGCCAGACAATATCCCACGACTTTATGCTCTGCCAGTAAACAGAGGTGAACATGCGTACGGCGTCCACAAAGGCCATGCACCAGCGCCACAGCGGCACGGGCTTGACAAGCAGACCACGCCACAGATGCAGCGCGCTGACCACCGCCGCCAGCCAGAACAGGCCAAGCAACACTCCAGCGCCGCTGCCCACGTTCACAATCCAGCCCAGAAAGGCCAGGGCCGCGCACACCATGGGCAGGGCCATCATAACACACATGAGACCCAGCAGCTTCCACTGGCCGGGCATGCAGAACTTGAGAAAAAGCACCTGCCTGTCCATCCAGGCCCGCCAGACGGGCGTGGAGTGGTTAACAGCATCGGTCCGCAGCAAAGCACCGGGGCAAAGACGCACCTTTGCGCCACGTACCTGAAGCAGGGCCGTGAGCGAGCAGTCGTCCACCACGTTCTCAAGCCACAACTGCGCCACGCCGTATTTTACGTAGGCCGCTCGGGTCATGGCCATAGCGCCGCCCCACAACTGGGTAAAGGCAGACATGGCTTGCAGGTAGCGCATAAGCATGACGCACAGCGTATAGGCCAGTGTTACGGGCTGGTCGTCGCGCGGCTCCACCACATGATAACCGGTGCTGAACGAAGCCTCGCCCCTGGCCATGGGCGCCGCCAGATGCCGCAGAAAATCAGGTTCCGCCATGTGGGTGCTGTCGCAAAACACATAGACGTCCACTTCATCGCCCAGAGCGGCAATACCCTGAAGGCTGTTATGGTTTTTTT
The DNA here is from genome assembly GCF_022508225.1 of Desulfovibrio sp. UIB00. Taxonomy (NCBI): domain Bacteria; kingdom Pseudomonadati; phylum Thermodesulfobacteriota; class Desulfovibrionia; order Desulfovibrionales; family Desulfovibrionaceae; genus Desulfovibrio; species Desulfovibrio sp. UIB00. The sequence goes on from NZ_JAETXJ010000011.1 coordinate 54,704, forward strand.
GCCCGCAACCCGTGGCGGTGCCTGCCACCACATGGCGCAGAGCGGGAAAATCCTGCTTGAGTCTGCCCACAAGCTCGGCGGCGGGTTCATTTTCTTCCGCAGTAACGAGCACGGGGACAAAACGGGGATAATCCTGGGTCAAAAGGCTGCGCAACGCGCCTTCCATACGCGGATCGCGCCCGGCCACAGGCACAATCATACCCACCGATGGCCATTTGTCTTCAGGTATGGCGCGGTTGGCCTCGGCTTCTTCCTCAATACGGCGGGGCATGCTTTCGCCCCTGCGGGCCAGAATATACAACAGAGCGCATTGGGAGGTGGCCAGCAAAAACCATATCCAGAACATAGGCACTCCTTCATGTTATTGTTGAATGGATCAGCAATCGGCAGCAAGGACATGGATCCTTTGCAGCGCTTGCAGCAACCGCGTATTCAGGCAAGCCATGCCGCAGCAGGACGTAAAAACGCCCTGTCCCAGCTCAAATTCTATTGGGGCAAGGGGGCGCAGTCTTCCGGCGCAAGCGGCGCATCGTGGATGCGCTTGCCCTCCAGACGTACGTTCATGCCGTTCTTCAGGCTGATGACGCCCTCGACTTTTTCGGCAGAAGCAAGACGCCCCTTGAATGAATGCCCGGATGAATGGTGCGCCTCAATATCATTGTTACGCACCGTTCCATCTATGTGGTACACGTCAACCTTGCCGTTGTACAGACGCAGGTGCACCACGCCGCGCACCGTGCCCTGAGCGGAAACACACACTCCCACACGGTATGTTGATGAATAGAGCGAGCCTGTCCAGAGTTCACGCACTTCCACAGGGGCGTTGGCAGCAGACGGCGTTGCCGTGGCTGTGCCTCCGGCAGTAGGGGGGGTACTTTTCTGTTCGCCGTGCTGTTCCACCTGGGAGCCGGGATTTTGGTCCTGCGTGGTTTGAACTTCGGCAGCGCGAGCCGCAAAAACACCCACGGTCATCAGGCAAAAGCAAACGCAAAGCGCCGCAAGACACAAAACTGCATATTTCAGCCGCGCGCGCCTGAGCCGTATTGCCCGCGTTGCCTGTGCAGCCCTGGAGCATACACGCAGTGAATTTTGATCTAATTCCATATATACCTGCGCCTTCCGCACTTGGGCAGAAGACTGATTGACAAGTTCAGCTGTCAGTTGCGGCGCAAGCCGGCAAAAACGGCCTGATGCGCCTCCACCATGGCAGTGAAGGAAAAATCCCGCTCCACGCGCAAACGCCCGGCCTGCCCCATGGCATCGCACAACGCGCCGTCTTCAAGCAGACGGCAGCAGTTCTCCGCCAGGGCCGCCACATCGCCAGCATGCGAAAGCAGGCCATTCTGGCCGTTTTCCACCAGCCGGGGAATGCCGCCAACAGATGTAGCACACACAGGCAGGCCGCAGGCCATGGCCTCAAGGATCACATTGGGCTGGCCTTCGCGCACGGATGAAAGTGCGAAGATACGTCCAGCTGCATAGTGCCCGCGCATATCAAGCCCACCGGGGATAAAGTCCACGTTGCTTCCGGCGGCATGATCCTTGGCCCACTGGTGCAGATTGGCTTCTTCCGGGCCATCCCCCACAATGCGCAAACGCGCCGAGGGGTGGCGTTGCAGCACAATCTCAAAGGCGCGCAAGAGGGTCAGGTGATCCTTGTCGCCCGCAAGGCGCGCCACGCAGACGATCTCGGGGGCACGAGCCGAGGGCGCAGCCCCGGACGGCGCAAAAAATTCCGTATCCACCCCGTTGGGGATGTAACTCAAACGGGATTGCGGCAAGCCGAAATACAACAAAATTTCATGCAGTGCTTCGGAATTGCAGATCATATGATCCGTAAGCCGCCAAAGCCAGCGTTCATGCTGCCGCTTGGGGCCGCCGCCGCCACGGCAGGTTCCCACAATACGCGGGGCTTTTTTTTCGCCAAGCCAGCCCAGCCGCCCCCAGATGCGCCCCCAGATATTGGGTAGGGCCGTGCAAGGCACGATGACATCTGGCTGCAACCTGCGCAGCTTTGAATACAGGGCGGCAAAAAACAGGGGCGGTACCTTGCGGTCATGCCCCATGTGGTGCAGCTCTATGCCCGCATCCCGCGCGGCTTCATCCAGGTCAGTGGGGCCAGTGAGCGTAAGCATGACCGGCGTAAAACGTGTGCGGTCCAGGCGGCGGGCCAGTTCAAGGGTCTGGCGTTGCGTTCCGCCATAACAAAGATCCTCCATAAAGAAGAGGATGCGCTGTGGGATGGTCATGCTTCTCCTTCAGATAACCGGACGGCTGAAAGTTGCGGCGCAAAAGCCGAACAGCCGTATGCATTATTGTATGCATTCCGCCCGGTTTTGCAAGGCCGCCCAAGCCACCACCTCATATTACACTTAAAATACACGCAATTTTTTATACCGCCTGAGGCAGGCCCCCCAGGTGAGCGGCTCGGGAACGCCCATGATTGCCATGCGCCCTGCTTGGGCTTACAGTTAAGGAATGACTGACTGCACCAATGACACATCCTTTAATAATCAGGCTGACAAACCCGCCCTGCGGGTGATTGTGAGCCTTGATGTGGAAGAAGAGGGGCTATTTTCCGGCAATTATGCGGCGAGAGGCTGCGGCGTGCGCAATGTGGCCCTGCTGCGCAGGCTTGCCCCCCTCACCAGTGAGCTGGGTTTCCCGCTCACGCTGTTTTGCGCGCACACGGTTTTTGCCAATGCCGAGGCCTGTTCCCATCTGGCCTGGATGCGCGACCACTGCAATGCGGAAATAGCCGCGCACCTGCACCACTGGAGCACGCCGCCGCTTGGGGACGACACGACCCAGCCCGCCCCGGAAAAACAGGGGCCGCCCACCCGCACAGACCGCCTGCCGCGAGAATTGCTGCGCCAGCGCCTGCGTACCCTGCTGGATGCCGGACGCGAATTCCAGGGCGCGGATCTGACCAGCTTCCGCATGGGACGCTGGGATCTCAAATCCACTGTTCGCCCCCTGCTGGCGGAGGAAGGCATCACCTTTGACAGTTCGGTGTGCCCCTTGCGTGTTTTCCATGACGGGCCGGATCATTTCCTTGCGCCCTCCGACCCGTACTGGCTTGAGGACGCCCCCGGCCTGCTGGAGTCGCCGGTCACACAGATTCCGCTTTCGCGCACGCTGGCCCGGCTGTGGCATGGTTGCGCCAAAGGCGCGGCCTGGACCGATTCCTTTCATTTCTGGGGAGCATTGAGCCCCAACCCGGTATGGCACAGCACCGCCGTCATGCGGGCGGCTACGCGCCTGCACATGGCACGCGGCGGACGGGTTTTGAGCCTGTTCTGGCATTCGTCAGAAATGCTCCCCGGCGGCTCCCCCAATATCCCCGATCAAAAAGCCGCCGATGCCCTGTACACAAAAATTTATGATTTTCTGGCGTGGCTGACGCGCAATTACGCAGTGCGCGGGCTCACCGCCGCCCAACTGCGAGAGCAAGCCCCCGGCCTTGATTTCGGCCCTCGCCCGGCAGGCAAAGGGGACTGGTGATGCAGCGCGTGGTCTTTGTGCTGCTTGATGGCCTTGCCGCCGCCACGGCCCGCCGCTGCATGAGTTACATGCAGTCGCTCGCCGATGCGGGGCTGGCACGCCATACGGAGTTGCAAGGCGAACTGCCGCCGCTCTCCCGCCCCATTTACGCCACACTGCTCACAGGTCTGCGCCCGGCGCAAAGCGGCATTATGCATAATGATGATGCCCGGCTCTGCCCCGCGCCAACCATTTTCAGCCGCGCGCAGGCCGCAGGCCTGACCACCGCCGCCGCTGCCTACCACTGGATGAGCGAGTTGTGCAACGTGGCCCCCTTTGAGCCGGGGCGCGACCGTATTACAGACGATGCGGCCCTGCCCATTGCCCACGGCCTGTTTTACTGCACCGATGCCTACCCGGACGATGAGATTTTTCACGATGCGGCCTGCCTGCGGCGGCGCCATGAACCGCATCTGCTGCTGGCGCACAGCATGGGCATTGACAACGCAGGCCATCTGCACGGCGCAGACAGCAAGAAATACCGGGATGCCGCCCGCAGGGCCGATGGGCTGCTGGCCCGCTGGCTGCCGGAATGGACGGCGGCAGGCTATGCGGTTCTGGTCACCAGCGATCACGGCATGGACGACGACGGCAGCCACAACGACAACAGCGAAGCCACCCGGCGAATTCCCCTGTGGCTGACGGGCGAAGGATTTAAAAACACCCCGTTGCCCACAGATCAGACGCAGATTGCAGGGCTTGTATGCCGTGCGCTCGGCATTGAATAACCCCTGCACCTCCACCAAGCTCATGCGACAGAACATGTTTAACGGCTATGTATGGATTTTGCTGGCGGCCCTGCTGTGGTCGCTGCTGGGTGTTGTTTCCAAGTTTTGCCAGTATGCGGGCGTATTGCCGCTTGAAACGGCCTTTTGGCGGGCGGCCATAGGCTGCGCTTTCTTTTTGGCGCACGCCGCTTTGACCGGGGGGCTGCGCATTCCCTTACGCCATGCCCTGACGTTTATGCTTTTTGGCGCATGGGGCGTTGGGGTGTTTTTCGGTGCCATGCAAATGGCCATCAAGCTCAGCGGCGGCGCAACCGCCGTGGTGCTGCTGTATACTGCCCCGGTGTGGGTGGCTGTTTTTTCGCGCTTTTTGTTTGGCGAACACATAACACGGCGCAAGGCGCTGGCCGTGCTCATTGCCCTTTCCGGCACGGCGCTGGTCTGTTTTTCCGGCGGCAGCCTGCCTGGCGAAACATCCCTTGCGGGCATTGGCTTTGGCCTGCTCTCCGGCCTGTGCTATGCCACGCACTATCCCTTTTACCGCTGGTGGCAACGCCGTTATTCCACAGCCAGCATTTATGGCTTCATGCTGCTGGGTGGTGTGGTGGCTCTGGGCTTCTGCGGCCCGGTGCATGTGGATCACGCCCTGGACACATGGGGTTGGCTGTTCGCCCTGGGGCTGCTCACCTGCTACATGGCCTACATCTGCTACGGGCAAGGGTTGAAACGCATCAGCCTTGTGCGGGCAGCAGTTACCTGCCATCTGGAGCCGGTGCTCGGCACTCTTTGGGTCTGGCTGTTCTGGAATGAAAGTTTCAGCGCGTCCGGCTGGTTGGGTGGCGCGCTGGTTCTCAGTGCGGTATTTCTGCTGACCACTGACAAAACCAGCGAATAGTGCGGATCGCTGGATGCCATTGCGCTGACACCCCAAGCCACCAAATACAACCTCGTCCACCAAATACAAACCCCATCAGACTTTCAAAGAAGCAGCGTACGGACTGCCGTGCTTTGTTTGCCTGATGGGGTATATTTATCGGGCTGATCTTGCCCTGACAGATTGAAGTATTAGCGCTGACCGATCACATCCAGAAATACCAGCGGTACGCTACCGCTGCATTTGAGCGCATGAGCGTCGCCAGGACGGGCGATGGTGATGTCGCCGCCTTTCACCGGAGTTTCCTTGCCCGCGCTGTCGGTGAACACGCCCTCGCCGGAAACGATGATGTAGGCGTCTTCATTGTTTTCATGCTTGTGCATGCCAATGGAAGCGCCCGGTTGCAAAGTCATCCAGCCGATTTCCTTGATGACCATGTCCTTGGAGGCGTCGTTGCGGGTAAAGCCGAACTGACCAAACAAGGTTCCCTGACCGCCCGCCACGTTATCACGGTTCCAGGTTTTCAAGGAATCCTTTGGGTAGAGCTGCGGTTCGCCCGCAAGAGCCGTTCCGGCAAATACCAGTGAACACAGCGCTGCGGCAAAAAGCATCTTTTTCATGATCACACTCCCGTTACATGAACACACTCTATAAATGCATATAACGCAATGGAATCAAAGAACAATAAAAACATATCGGCACGCAGGCGGCAAACTGCTGCTGACGCCCTGACCATACGCCCACACAATACCGCTCGCAAGTGAATAATTTCCCAATCAAAGCGCCAAACTGTCGCCCTTACAGGCCTTGCCCCTTGTGGCCTGCGCATGCTTGGTGTATAGGCAAAAGCCTACGCCCTGCCGAATGTGCAAACATGGCGGCACGGTTGCATATTTATGGAGCAAGCCCGCTCCGTACAGCAAAAAATTCACGCATGGAGGCTGCGTTCCTGATGCCCTTGCCCAGGGCATACGCAGAACATTATGAGCAATATCATTCTGACCGGGGATCGCCCCACGGGTAAGCTGCACATCGGACACTTCGCCGGATCGCTCAAGCAGCGCGTTTTGCTGCAAAATTCTGGCAAATTTGATGAAATCTACATCATGCTGGCCGATGCGCAGGCTCTGACCGACAATGCCGACAATCCTGAAAAAGTGCGCAACAACATTCTTGAAGTGGCGTTGGACTACCTTGCCTGCGGCATTGACCCGGAAAAGTCCTCCATCTTCATTCAGTCCCAGTTGCCGCAGCTTTATGAACTGAGCTTCCACTACATGAACCTTGTCACCGTGTCGCGCCTCCAGCGCAACCCCACGGTCAAGGCAGAGATTGCCCAGAAAAATTTTGAGCAGAGCATCCCCGTGGGATTCTTCACCTACCCCATCAGCCAGGCGGCAGACATCACGGCTTTTGAGGCCACCGCCGTGCCGGTAGGCGAAGACCAGAAGCCCATGCTGGAACAGACCGTGGAAATCGTGCGCAAGTTCAACAGCACCTACGGCGAAACTCTGGTGGAACCGCAGATCCTGCTGGAACAGAACGCCGCCTGCCTGCGCCTGCCCGGCATTGACGGCAAGGCCAAGATGAGCAAGTCCATCGGCAACTGCATCTATCTGAGCGACTCCGAGAAGGAAGTTCACGACAAAATTTTCAGCATGTTCACCGACCCTGGCCACCTCAAGGCTTCCGATCCCGGCAAGATTGAGGGCAATACCGTGTTCACCTATCTGGACGCCTTTGCCGTGCCGGAAGACTTTGCCAAGTTCAATTCACCCTACCCCAATCTGGACGAAATGAAGGCCCACTACCAGCGCGGCGGCCTTGGAGACGTGGCGGTGAAGAAGTTCCTCAACGAAGTCATGCAGCAGATCCTCGGCCCCATCCGCACCCGCAGGCAGCAATACGAACAGGACATTCCTTTCGTCATTGACGTGCTCAAGAAAGGTACGGAAAAGGCCTATGACAAGGCCGCCAAAACCCTTGAAAAGGTTCGCCGGGCCATGAAGCTGAACCACTTTGAAGCGGGCCTCAAGCTGCAATCCAAGTAAACAGCCCACTCAGACGGGTTGCCCGAAGCGCAGATAATTGCGCCGTACCATACCAGCCATCCCCGGCAATGCCCTCAGGCAGTGCCGGGGATTTTTGCTTCTTCTGCGGTGCGCCGCTCATGACAGGCTTGACATTAGTTCTATATCGAAATAAATTCCCCACATGAAGACCGATCACATTGTTGCCCTCATAGGCCGGGTGCGCGAGCAGGCCAACAATCTTATTGTCGCTGAGCTTGAAAAGCGCGGACACGGCGGCATGGCCCCATCTCACGGCGCCATTTTGCAGGCCCTGTTTACGCGCGGCCCCATGCATATGAGCGCGCTTGCCGAGGCCATAGGCAAACAAAAAAACACCGTGACCACGCTGGTCGGCAAACTGGAGCAGGCGGGCTACGTAACCAAATCTCCCTCGCAGGAAGATTCGCGGGTTACGCTGGTTTCGCTTTCCGGCAAAGCGCTTGCTGCCAAGGCTGATTTTGACGCCATCTCCCAGACGCTGCTGGAAGCCGTGTGGGGCGACATGCCCCACGCCGAAAGGGAAGCCCTTGTTGCAGGGCTGGAAAGAGTGCTGCGCAACATCAGCCTGAAAAACATATTCTGATACCCGCAAAAGCATCCAACGCACTGTGCTTTGGATGTTTTTTTGTAAAACAATAGTTCGACATAGAATAAAAAGGAGTTCACAATGCAAAAAGTAATCGATTTTCTTTCTGCCAACACCACGGTTTTTCTTGCCACTTCTGATTCCGGCGCGGCCCGCGTACGGCCCTTCCAGTTTCAGTTTGCGGAAAACGGCCGCCTGTGGTTCTGCACTGCGCGCTCAAAAGAAACCTTTGCCCAGTTGCAGAGCGACTCCCGGCTGGAGTTTGCCTGCATGTCGCCCAAAATGGAGACCCTCCGCGTAAAAGGTCAGGCCAATCTGGACGATGACATGGCGATCAAGCGACGCATCATTGAAAGCAACGGCCTTGTGCGCTCAATCTACGGCTCGGCAGAAAACCCTGATTTTACGGTTTTCAGCGTTGATCACGGTACGGCCTTCATGTTTGATTTCAGCGGCAATCCGCCTCAGTCTTTCAGCTTCTAACACGATAAAAACGCACCTTCAGTTCCGCATGTCACGCAGGGGTACTCTCTGTGGCTGGCATGAGTGGCTGAAGGTGCGGCCTCCCGGCAATAGTCATACCCTGCCTCTATGAGCACATCGGTTGCTTCGGATCGGCTTGCGGAGGTATACAGGATTGCGGGCAAAAGCTCAGTGACTTTTTCTCCCTCGGGGGCTGCATGTATACTTTTGATCTTTTATGTTTCTGCATTTCCGTGGCTCTGTACACCGCTTATAATCTCTACATCCGCTTAAGGGAATCATCCAATCCCGGCTACACAATCCACGGCATATCGCGGACCGCAAGGGTTAAGTGGGTGGCGTCCATTCTTGAAAAAAAGAATGGCATTCTTGCCGTGCAAACCCTGCGTAACGCCACCATGGCCTCCACCTTCATGGCCTCAACAAGCGTTTTGCTGGCTGTGGGGGTGCTCTCCCTTACAGGCAATGGGGAAAATGTCAGGCATACATGGCACTCGCTTAACTTTTTTGGTTCTGTGGAGCCGGGCATGTTTGCTTTCAAGATTCTTGCCCTTTTGCTGAATTTTTTTCTGGCTTTTTTTTGCTTTGCCTCATCTCTCAGGCTCTACACGCATGTGGCCTTTATGCTGGGCGCGGAAGCCGACCAACAGGATTCCGATCAGCTTGGCAGCATGTCAGAAAAATACCTGAATATGGGCGCAAACCACTTTTATTTGGGAATGCGCGCCTTCTATTTCAGCGTGCCGCTGGTTTTCTGGATTTTTGGCGCGCAGTTCATGATTTTTGGCACTGCGTTTCTGATCAGCATCATCTTTATTCTTGATAAAACGCCACAACACAAAGAGAGTTAGATATTATCTTGAAATATCATTCCATTCTATTCTTAATAATCTCGTAAAAAAATTCTGAATTTACGTACAAGTTAACGCAGCTATATGCGTATTAATTTTAATTTTTTATGAATACAATCATGTAAATAAAGCATCCTGACAAAAATAACAGTATGTGCGAGAACATTATCAAATTTCTATAACTCACTTCAATCTTCATCTTTGCAGTACAGCGTATTCAACTGCCTGATATAAACGCTTCGTGCAAGCATAATTAACGGCGTACTCACCACTGTTATCACTAGCATGCAGTTTTTATATGCAGTTTATTTAGGTATGCGCATTGTTTTAACCTTGACGCAAGTCAGATAGAATTGACTGCTTAATAGGCAAGAGGTACTTTCTTTTTGTCAACGAATGTTTGTAATCAAATGGAAAAGTCAACCATGGGAGGGAAAGGCATGAAGATTGTATTTTCTGGATTGGTGCTAGGGCTTATGACCATATGTTTGATGGCTTGCAGCAAAAATGTCCCTCAACCTTCTGCCCAGCCAAATGAAACGCTGGTGATGAGCTCTGAGATTGAGAGCACGGTGGCAAAGGTTGAAGCTGTTGATCTCAAAGCGCGCAAGGTAACCTTGAGCAGCCTTCAGGGTGATTTGTTTATTATTCATGTGAGCAAGGAAGCCGTTAATCTGCGGCGCGTAAAGAAAGGAGATATGGTCGATATTTCCTACGGGCGTGAACTGACAGTATGGTTGGCTGAGCCTGGTTCTGTAGCTGACGAACAGGCTACTGCTGTTGTCAGGGCCAAACCCGGATCCCAGCCGCAGGGCATGGGAGTAAGGGAATCGAACTTTACCGCCAAGATACTTGCCATGGATAAAGTCAACGAGCTGGCCAAGCTTGAACTCGCCAACGGTTCTGTGGTGGTGGTCAAGGTGCAAAATCCAGAGAACCTCAAAAAACTTAAGGTCGGGGATACGCTGGGCATAAGTTATCTTGAGGTTGTTGATATCGCCGTACGCAAGAGCTCTAAACAGAGCTCCAAGCAGGGTTCCAAGCGTTGATTCTATAAGCCTGGTGTATTCAAGGGCCATATTAGAGAGGGGAGTGGTCAATGAACGGGAAAATGCTTCGGCGTTTGATGATCTTCTTATCCCTGCTTGCACTCATGGTCGTTGCTCTTCCAGCACCCTCCGTGGCAGACAGCGCGGCATCCATCAATTATGATGTTACTGCTGCGTTGAACCAGTTATATGCTTCAAGCCCTGCGGCGAAAAAAATGGGAAGCACGGCCAAGGGAATCCTTGTCTTTCCCAATATAGTCAAGGGCGGCCTTATCATTGGCGGTCAATTCGGCGAAGGCGCCCTGCGGGTTGGAGGCAAAACCAAGGGCTTCTATCGTAGCGTGGCAGCATCCTACGGGTTGCAGGCCGGGATACAGAAGTTTGGCTATGCTCTGTTTTTTCTTTCGGATGACGACCTGAAGTATCTGAAAAGCAGTGGAGGATGGGAGATAGGTGTCGGCCCCAGCGTAGTTATAGTGGATGAGGGAATGGCCAGATCATTTACCACTACCACGGCTCGCTCAGGGGTGTACGCATTTTTCTTCAACCAGAAGGGGCTGATGGCTGGCTTGGGTATTCAGGGCAGCAAAATAACTGAAATACATCCGAGCAAGTAGCCTCTGATTTTCTTCTACTTGAAATAGCCTTTTAAAGTGCATAAACGGCGGCTTACGGTTCAAGGTAGGCCGCCGTTTTTTACGCTTGCGGTTGGGATAGTGCCCCCTTGATGCGCCATACTCTTTTGTGCTCAAGTTTACATGCGCAATCGCCACCTGAACTGCCTGCCGATCTGCCCTATTCCCTTTTTTCTGAAAATCGTACGATCTTTGCCGCTAACATCCCTGACCCCTTGATTGTTTTTTGGCCTGATATTACATAGGTTGATAATAAGTCACCCAACATGCATTGCAGGATCGCTCAAATGGGCCTCCTTGCCGGGTGCGATTGCAGACAGCTTGCAGGCTGGCACGGCAACCCCTGATGCCGGTGCCTTTATGGGTCTTTGACACGAATCCGAGCAAACGGCTCACAGTCTGACCATAACACTGAGCCGTAGAAGGTGGACTTGCAAGCGACACTCTGCATATGAACAGCAAACCGCTAGCCCAATCCCTCTTGTGCCTGCTTGATAATTTGAGCGGAAGGCCATTTTTTCTTGCCATACGGCGAGGGCTGTTCATTGTTTTGCCGCTCATAATGATCGGCTCATTCACCCTTCTGCTGCGCAATTTGCCCTTTGAAGCCGCGCAAAATGCCGTTGACGCCCTGCTTGGCCCCGTGGGGATGCGCGCGTGCGACACCCTTGTGGCAGGCACATTCGGCATATCCGCTCTGGCCCTGGCCTGTGCACTGGGCGGAGCCAGCGCCATGCGGGCCAATCTGACCAATCCTTCTGCCCCAGCAGTCAGCCCCATGCTGAGTTCGCTGGTGGTTCTCTCCTGCTTTTTTGTCATTGTTGCGCCAGAAGAAACAAGTTCCTGGACCATCAGCTTTTCCATGGACAGAGGCCTTCTGCTTGCCATGTGCGTGGCCATGGCGGGCAGCGCCGTATTTGTGCGTCTGGCGCGGTACCGGATTTTTCATCTGTCGGAAGAAATGGCCGGGCATGATCCGGTTGTCCGCGATGTGGTCACGGTTATGCCTGCGGCCATGTTAACAATCTTGCTCTTTGGGTTTATCCGCTTTCTGCTGACACTATGGGGGGCACCAGACCTGCATGCCGCAACAAGCAAACTGCTTACCCTGCCCTTTCAGCATAGCGGCAATGGCCTCGGCTTTGGCCTGCTCTACAGCTTCACCTCGCAAGTGCTCTGGTTTTTCGGCGCTCATGGCCCCAACGTGCTCAATTCGGTGGATGTGAACATCCTCACCCCTGCGGGCCTCGTTAATGCCAAAGCCGTAATGTATGGCAACGAGCCGCCTTTTGTGTTCACAAAAATATTTTTTGATACATTTACGCGCATGGGCGGCTCTGGCTCCACCCTGGCCCTATGCTTTGCCGTTCTGGTACGCTGCCGCGACTGGGGTATGAAAAAACTCTGCCTGTTTGCGCTGGTTCCGGCCATGTGCAACGTTAATGAGCCGCTTATTTTTGGCATTCCCCTGATGCTCAATCCCGCCTTTGCCATTCCTTTTATTCTGGTGCCGGCGGTACAAACCGTAGTGGCCTACCTTGCAACAATTATTGGCTTTGTGCCGCATACCACGGTGGGGGTTGCCTGGACCATCCCCCCGCTGGTCAGCGGCTATGTCGCCACTGGCAGCATCAATGGCTCCATTTTGCAGATGATAAACCTTGGGCTGGGCTTCCTCATCTATCTGCCCTTTGTGGCTCTCTCTGACGCAGTGCGCGAAAAGCACGGCAAACAGGTTATGCACAGCCTGCTGCAAATTGCCAACCGCTGCGATTCTGGGTCTCCCGACAACCGCAAGTGCCTGAACATTCCCGGCGAAGTGGGCCGCCTTGCCCACACGCTTGCCTCAGACCTTGAGCGGTCGCTAAACGCCAATGACGGTCAGCTTTATCTTGTATTCCAGCCACAGTGCGACCATGCAGCAAAACGCGTGGCAGGCGTGGAAGCCCTGCTGCGGTGGGATCACCCCATATATGGCCCTGTGGCCCCGCCCATTATTGTTGCGCTTGCCGAAGACACAAACCTCATTGACCGGCTGGGCAAATTTGTTCTGCTTGAGGCCTGCAAACTGCGCGCTGCATGGCAGCCCACAGTTCCGCATGACCTTGTGATCGCCGTGAATATCACTCCCAGTCAGTTGCGCAATGCCAACTTTGCCCAGATGGTGCTTGGTACGCTGCACGGCCTGGGCCTTACACCCACCCAGCTGGAGCTGGAGATTACGGAATCTTCCATTCTGGAGCCGGACGCCCGAACCCTTGATCTGCTTACCCGTTTGCGTGTGCTTGGAGTACGCCTTGCCATTGATGATTTCGGCATGGGTCACACATCGTTGCGCTACATCCGCGCCTTCCCCGTGACCACGGTCAAGGTTGACCGCTCCCTCACAGAAAGCCTCAACAGCAACGTGCAGGAGCAGATCGTGCGCAGCATTCTGGATTTGAGCCGCAGCCTGCGCATAACCACCGTGGTGGAGGGCGTGGAGGACGAGCAACAGTTGCGCGTTTTTACGGGCATAGGCTACCATACGTTTCAGGGCTATTATTTCAGCCGCCCGCTTTCTGGTGCGGACTGCCTGGACTTTGTGCTGCGCTACAACGAGCAGAAGGATCAGGAAGCCTAAGGCAGCAGCAGACGTTTTTTCTGCATGCCCCATCACGCAAAAAGCCCCGGCATAACCGGGGCCTGAACTTAATAGCTTGAACTCTCACCAATCTGCCGCAATCATACCCTGTCAGACAGGGCCAAGGCCGCGTGACGGGCAAAGCCTGCGCTACCTTCTTCAGACGGATTCGCCTTCGATTTTTTGCAACAGGCTGGCGCAAAAGCTATCCAGCATTTTTTCTGTTTCGTCGCCCAGCCCCAGAACAGAGCCAGAGCGCAACTGGCGTGCACGTAGCGGCTCAAGATCAGGCATGCTGACGCGTTGTTGCGGCAGATCGGCTATAGGCGGCAGATCGGCTGTCTGATCAGGAGTAGCCTTGTTCAGCACCAGCACCTGACGGTGCAGGCCCAGATCGCCAGCCATGCGAGCAACCTCCGCCGCTGTTTCCAGCGAGCGCATGCTCGGCTCGGATACCACCAGCAAGGCATCCACATGGGCCACGGTTCCTCGGCCCAAGTGCTCCACACCGGCCTCCATGTCCACCAGCACCCATTCACGCCTGTCGAGCACCAGGTGCGCCAGCAGGGCCTTGAGCAGGGCGTTGCTTTCACAAGCGCAGCCGCCCCCGGCGCTGGTCAAGGGCCCCATGACCAACAAACGTTTGTCTCCAGCGGTTTTCCCCCCATCCCCTGCAACAGGCAGGAGGGCTGACAGAGCCTCGGGCAGATCGCTGACATGCGGATCAAGGTCCATCATGCCGCCCTTGCCAGCGGGGCGAATGCGTTCTTCAATCAATGCGGCGCGCTGGGTGAGGGCCTCCGGCAAATCAGCCCGCGCCAAACCAGAGGCCTGCCCGAGCGAAAGCGCCGTGTCGGCATCCACAAGCCAGACTTTTTCTCCGCGCCGCGCCAGATAATCGCCAAGCCAGGCGGTGATGGAGGTTTTGCCCACGCCGCCCTTGCCAGAAACGGCAATCTTCATGCAATCCCCCTGTGGTTTATGTATTAGTCCTTGAGCTTTGCACAGAGCGGGCAGGCCTTGCCCACCCGCCCTGCAAAACACGCTGGCCTAAGGTTGCAGGCCAAGGCCCTGCCGCTTCAGCCGGATGCGCGCATCCAGCAGGTCAGCTGCCTTTTCGGGATCGTCATTCACCACAAAGGATGCGCCCACAATCTGTTCCAGACCGTTCAGGGCGATATCTGTCACCTTTTCCGAGCCAAGAATGTTGGGCGGCAGACCCAGATGCGTGTAAATGCCGCTGGCAACGGCATACAGACCGATGGCCGCCGCTTTTTCAGAGTACCATTCCGGCGAGGACGCGCCCACAGGCAGATCGGAGATATCCACGCCCAGAGCATTGGCGATCAGCGCGCATAGCTGCAAAATACGGGCGTTATCCACGCAGCTGCCGAGGTGCAGCACAGGCGGAATGCCCAGCGCCCCGCACAGGCTTTGCAGCCCTGGCCCGGCCATGGAAGCGCCCTCGGGCACCAGCAGCCCGGCCTTGCCCGCCGCAGTGGTGACGCAACCTGTGGCCAGAACCATAATATCTTTTTTGATAAGCGCCTTCATGAGGCCCACGTTGGCCGAGTCGTGCTTGATCTTGGGGTTGTTGCAACCAACCACGCCCACAAACCCGCGCACAGTGCCAGCCTTGACGGCATCCAGCAAGGGATCAAGCGAGCCGCCCAGAGCCTCAAGAATGGCCTCGTTGGAGAAACCGGTCATGATGTTGACAGGTTCACCGGGGATTTCCACACGCTTGGGGTCACGCTCCAAGAACGCATCCACCGCCATGCGTACGATCTTGCGGGCTTCTTCCCTCGCATTTTCGGGATGGAAATTAAAATGGATGGCCCCGGTAAAGCGCGCCTTGGCTGCTGTGTCGATAAAGCGGGTGTGGTAGCAGCCAGTCACCTGCACCAGACTCGGCATGATGCACTGATAGTCCACCACCACAACTTCCACAGCGCCGGTCACGATTGCCAGCTCCGTCATCAGGTGGTTGCCAGCCATGGGGATGCCCTGGCGCATGAGCAGCTCATTGCCGGTACAGCACAACCCGGCAACTGTGATGCCGGTTGCTCCGTTCTTTTTGGCAAGCTCGATCATTTCAGGGTCGCGAGCCGCGTCCAGAATCATCTCGGACACCACAGGATTGTGGCCGTGCACCAGTATGTTGACCGTGTCTTTTTTGATGACACCAAGATTGGCGGTGGACATCTTGGGTTTGGGAGTACCGAAAAGCACGTCGCACAGCTCAGTGGCAATCATGGATCCAGCCCAGCCATCAGCCAGGGCGCAGCGCGCCGCATGCAGCATGGTATTGGGCGCATCGTTATCGCAGCCCATGTGGGTGCGGTGCATCATTTCGGCAATTTCGCGGTCAACCCCGCGCGGAGTGATGTCGAGATTTTCCCACAGCTCGCGGCGCTTGGCCGGAACACGGGAGACAAAATTGACCGCCTTGCGCCTGCTGCCAAAATCGCTGTAGCAGGCATCCACCACATCGGAGGCCACATCAAGCGTCTCGCGCCCTTCTGTCGCAACGCCCAGTTCAGCGGCAATGCGCCGCAGTTTGGCCTCGTCCCGAATCTGATAGCCGGGGGCGCGGCCTTCCACCACTGCCTCCAGGGCCTCGATCACATCACGCCCGTGATCCGAATGCCCGGCTGAACCGCCTGCGATGAAGCGCCCAAAGTTGCGGGCCACAATCACATCGGCGTCTGCGCCACACACGCCGCGAGAAAGTTTTCCGCCGGGTTCGGCCTTGGCACTGATACGGCACGGCCCCATGACGCAGTTGCGGCAAGTGGTGCCAAGCTCGCAAAAACGGCAATGCGGCGTTTGCTGATTCAGCCTGTCCCAGGCAGTTTCTACGCCATCTGCTCTGGCCTTTGCCAGCATACTTTTGGCATCATCCCATATGGACATGTCATTGATGTCGCGCTTTTTGCTTTCCATAGCTGCCCCACAAAACTTGAGGTTACACGGCGCGCCAAGTCTGCGCCGCAATCTTTGTCATACTGGTATCACAGTCAGGCAAGGGCGTCTGTCAGATGTGCGACAAAGGAACGGTGATGATTTTTATATCAAGTTAATCGCATAAAATAATTATATTTTTACCATGAACACAGTAAAAAATAGTAAAAAAGTCAGAAATTGATAACTGGAAAGAGCTGAGCAGAAGAAAATTTTGGCGGGTTAGTCCAGAAGTTCGCGAAGACGACCTTCGTCGAGAATGCAATACACGCCGCGCTGCTCCTTGAGCAGAATGCCGGAGCGGGTCAAGTCGGTCAGCAAGGTGGAAATGGTCTGGCGGGACGCCCCGAGGGTCTGGGCCAACATCTCGCCTGAAAGCTGCAGGCGGACGCGGCGGCGGCCATCGGGACCAGGAGCGCTTTCTTGCGCGGCAGAAACAAGATGACGAGCCAGGCGGGCAGAAACATCGCGAAGCGCAAGGCCATCAACAATGCTGAATGTATTTTTGAGAATACCGCCAAGCACTCGTACAACAGTTACCGTAAACTGCGGCACAGACATCATGCGCTGGTTAAACGTGGGCGTGTCCACCAGCAGGATTGTGGTATCTTCCACAGCCTGCACCTGCGCGCTTGAATGGCTGACGTACACATCGCCCGGTTTGAGAAAGGCGAGGGTAAATTCCTTTTCGCCATAGGCAAGATATACGCGCACAAGGCCCTTGCTCACAATGAACACGTAATTGCCGGCTGTCAGCCGCTCCCCTGCTGAAGAAACTGGCGTTGGGGAACTTTCCAGCTCTTCATCATAGCTGGGCGTAAAAATCATGCTGTTTTTGGGGAAACTGCGCTCATGAAAAGCGGAAAGCAACGAGGAGAATTCCGGCTTGGCCAGTTCATCCAGCAAATTGACTGAGGTAAACTTCATGGGATTCTCCTGCTTCCGGCATGCTCACTGATTCACGGGGATACTCAGCATGTCGACATTTGATCGGTCATTCCACAGTAATCCCTCACTACTGATTTAAACATATAGCCCATGTGCAAATTCGTCAAAGATTTCGCTACACGACAAGGTTTGGGTCGCCTGAGTGGTGCGCAATTTCTGCTCATCGTAGAGTTTAAGTATTTTGCTGCCCTTCGGGCACTTGATTCCGCATCCTGTAGCGCGTTTGGACCTCAAAGGCTTAGAATTTGCCTCTCAGTTGAGGTGAACCTTTAGATTTTGCTGCCCTTCGGGTGCTATCTTCCGCCATCCGGCGAAGTTTGGAGGCGATGCAGAGCAATTTTTGCCCATTGTAGAGCAAATCCTTTCTGCCCTTCGGGCGCGATCTTCTGCCGTCCGGCGGAGTTTGGTACGCCTGTGCGGCGCGCAGCAAGGCGGGGCCGGTTATGGGGCTACGCCCCCTTCTCGGCCCCCCTTGCATCCCCCCCGAAGCACCCCGAAGAGGGAC
>NZ_JAETXJ010000012.1 GCF_022508225.1 Desulfovibrio sp. UIB00
GATAGGCTTCGCCTTTTTGGAACTCCCCGCTTAGCGGGGAGTTTTCTACATACAAAAAAAAAAGGCGCATCCGGTAAACCGGATGCGCCCGACAAGCCGCTATGCAACAGGGCTACGGCAGTCTGACTGTTTGTTTTATCTTAGGATGTTATTCCCGTCTGCGCTTGAGCCTGTCCAGCCTCTCCTGCATGAGGAAGCGCCCGGTGACGGAATTGGGGTCGGCAACGATGGCCTCGGGCGTTCCGGCAGAGACGATCTGGCCGCCGTTCTCGCCGCCGCCGGGGCCCATATCCAGCACATGGTCGGATGCCAGAATCATGTCTGTATTATGCTCGATAACCACCACGCTGGCTCCCCTGTCCACCAATGCATGCAGTACCTTGATGAGCTTGCCCACCTCGTGCATGTGCAGGCCAGTAGTCGGCTCGTCAAGAATATACATGGTTCCTGGCAGGGATCGCTTGCCCAGTTCGCGCGAAATCTTGATGCGTTGTGCTTCGCCGCCCGAAAGCGTGGTGGCGGGCTGCCCAAGTCGCAGGTATTCCAGCCCCACTTCTTCCAGCACGGCAAGGCGGCGCTCCAGCGAGGGATAGTTTTCAAAGAGCTGGCGGGCCTGATGTACGGTGAGGTCGAGCACCTCGGCGATGTTCAACCCCTTGTAGCGCACTTCAAGGGTTTCGTGGTTATAGCGTTTGCCCTTGCACACATCGCAGGTCACGTACACGTCGGGCAAGAAGTGCATTTCAACGCGAATCTGCCCATCACCGCCGCAGGCTTCGCAACGCCCCCCACGCACGTTAAAGCTGAAACGCCCCGGCCTGTAGCCGCGTTTGCGGGCGTCCTGGGTCATGGCAAAAATATTGCGAATCTCGTCAAAAATCTTGGTGTAAGTGGCAGGGTTGGAACGCGGCGTGCGCCCAATGGGCGTCTGGTCAATGGCCACAATACGTTCCACAGGCGCAGAGCCTTTTTCGTATTCCAGCCCGCCGATGGTGCCGGGCTGATCCACGCGCAGGCCAAGGTTCAGGGCCACATGCTTGTAGAGCGTATCCACCACAAGCGAACTTTTGCCGGAGCCGGAAACACCGGTCACGCAGGTCAGCACGCCCAAAGGGATGCGGCAGTCAATATCGCGCAGGTTGTTGGTGGTGATGCCGTGCATGACCAGCGCCCCCTGCCCTTCACGCCGTTCGTCCGGCAGGGCGATCACGTCATCGCCACGCAAATAGCGGGCAGTGAGCGTGTCCGCCTTGCCGAGCAGGTCGTCCACCCGCCCCTGAAACATGATTTCGCCGCCCTGCGAGCCGGAGCCTGGGCCAAGTTCAATGACCGTATCCGCCGCGCAGATGGTGGCTTCGTCATGCTCCACCACAAGCACGGTATTACCGCGCGCCTGAAGCGACCGCAGGGTTCCCAGCAACCGCTCGTTGTCACGCGGATGCAGGCCGATGGAGGGTTCGTCCAGCACGTAGGTGACGCCCACAAGGCCTGAACCGAGTTGCGATGCCAGACGGATGCGCTGGGCCTCGCCGCCGGAAAGAGTGGACATGGAGCGCCCCAGCGAAAGATACTCAAGCCCCACGCTGCGCATGAACGACAGGCGGTGGGTCAGTTCCTTCATAAGCGGCTCGGCAATGACCACATGTCGTCCCGTAAATTCCCGTTTTTCAAGCCATTCCAGCGCGCGCTCGACCGAAAGGTTGCAGAACTGCGCGATATTCAGATCGTCCACCCGCACGGAGAGCGCGTTGGTGTTCAGCCGCGCTCCGTGGCAGTCGGGGCAGTCCATGGTCTGCCGAAAACGCGAAAGCGCCTCGCGCCATGCATCGCCATACTGCATGCCGCTTTCAAGCAGAGGAATAACGCCGGGCCAGCGTTTTTCGCTCACGCCCACCTGCCCCTGCGCGCGCAGTGCGTCAGAAAAATGCTCGCTCTGATAATCGCCGCCAGCGCCAAGGGCCACGCTGCCGCCCATCCAGTTACGGCGCAGGCCCAACGAGGCGCGCGCGGGGCGGCCCTGTTCATCCTCGCCGTAAAAAAGGGCGGAAAGCGCGTCTTCGCTAAACTGCTCCAGCGGCGTGGAAAGCTGAAATTTGAAGCGCTTGCCCAGAGCCTTGAGGGCGTCCTCATAGCGGCTGAACATCTTGTCCGTGGCCCAGGGCAACAGCGCGCCCGTATTCAGCGAAAGCCCCATATTGGGCGCAATGAGGCGGGGTTCAAAATAATCCACGCCGCCAAGGCCTACGCAGCGCGGGCAGGCGCCCTGCGGCCCGTTGAACGAAAACAGCTGCGGGCTGGGTGCGGGCAGCGAAATACGGCAGTGCGCACATACCGAGGTGGTGGAGTGCACTGTGTCTGCCTCCTGCCCTGCGGCGGCCTTGTCCGGCTCGTGCAGCACAAGACGCCCTTCGCCATAGCGCAGGGCCAGCTCAACAGAATCCGCCAGACGCCCGCGAATGCCCTCCTTGTTCACCAGGCGGTCAACCACCAGATCAATGGAGTGCTTCTTGTTCTTGTCCAGCGTGGGCACATCGTCCAAGGTGTAAAACTCGCCGTTGACGCGCACACGGGCAAAGCCTTCGGCCTTGAGCTTTTTGAACTTGTCCTGATGCGTGCCCTTCTGAAGTTCCACCAGCGGAGCCATGACCATAAACTTGGTGCCCTGCGGCAGAGCCATGATATCGCCAATGATTTCATCAGCGGCGCGCGCCTCGATGGGCCGCCCGCACTGGGGGCAATACATGCGCCCAAGCCGGGCAAAAAACACGCGCAGAAAGTCGTAAATTTCCGTGACTGTTCCCACGGTTGAACGCGGGTTGCGCGAAACGCTCTGCTGCTCAAGCGATATGGCGGGCGAAAGCCCCTCGATCTTTTCCACGTCCGGCTTGTCCATCTGGGGCAAAAACTGGCGGGCGTAGGCAGACAGCGATTCCACATAGCGGCGCTGGCCTTCGGCGTACACGATGTCGAACGCCAGCGTTGATTTGCCGGAACCTGACGGGCCGCAAATCACCACCAGCTCATCGCGGGGGATGTCCAGGCTTATGTTTTTGAGATTGTGCTGGCGGGCCTTTTCGATGTGGATGCAGGGCTTGCTTGTGTTCATGAAAGCATATGTAAGCGGCCCAAGGGGCATTGGCAAGGGCAGAGCCTGCGTATTTTTGCGCGCCCCCTCCGCTGCAAAATGCACCCTCAGCCCCCAACCACCCCGTATCGCGCAATCCTTTGCCTGCGTGCATGGACAAGCCTTGCCGAAAGCGGTATAAAAATTTTTACAGCACGTCTGTTTCTGCAACCATCTGTCTGCGGGAGGATGTATGCCGCGTCATATACATTGTTTACTGATTGTTCTGTTGCTTGCCGCACTGTCGGATTCTGTGCAGGCCGCCGAAAGCGAAGTCACTGCCCGCAGTATCTTTGCACTGCTGCCCGAAAGTATTTTTGAAAACACTCCTGAAGGCCTGAGCCCGCAGGAAAAACAAAAACTGCTTTCCGCCGGGCATTCGGAATTTTGGGAGATCGCCGGAGAAACGGAAGACGTTCTGGTGTTCGCCTCCATGCCGTTCAGGGATACAGCCGTTGCCCTGCGCCTGTTCCGCAACGCTACGGACGGCTCCGTACTTGCCGCATTCGGCACTCTGGGCGGCGCTGTGTGCACCCTTGAGCTATGGCGGGTTGACGCCTCCGGCCGCGCCGTGCCGGTGGACACCCCGCAAGAGCCGGACATAAGCGTCTTTTTTGCCCCCGGGCGCAAAATGCCGCCCGATGTTCAGGCTACGGTCATGATCTGCCTTGGCCTTGGCGGCCTCAAGGCGCAGCCCATGTTCTGGACCAGTACGGGCATGGCCCATGTTCCGGTAGACAATGACGTAAGCTTTCAGTGGAACGGCAAAAGTTTTGAAAAGCTGGTGCAGCCGCACACCGATTAGCGGCCCAGCATAAAAATCAGGGTTGGGTTCCCGCAAGGGAAAGGCCCGTTTCTGCCGGAGATCTCCTGCGGAAACGGGCCTTGTTTTTGTGTAAAAAGTCAGCGTGGCGGCAACAGCTTACATAGCTATTTTATTCTCCAAGACAGCCAGAAAGTAAAAGAACCGTTTAGCCCCGCTTGCCCGCAAGGCTGAACAGCAACAAAGCCCCCATGATGATCGCGCCGCCCGCAAAGGTGGAGGCATCAGGCAGCCCGCCCGTCACCGCAAAATCAAGCAGCATGGACAAAAAGGGCGTCAGGAACATGTAGTTGGTCACAAGGCTTGTGCGCGGGGCCAGGGCAAGGGCTCTTGTCCAGAGCAGGTATGCTGCGGCGCTGGGGAAAATCCCCAGAAAAAGCGCAAGCCACAGCGCTCTGGCGGGCGCAGCCTGCACCTGGGCAATGGTTTGCGGCAGGCAGTACAGCAAAAACAGCGTACCCGCAAAAAAACTCCAGGCGGCGATTTCCATGGAGCCGTAGTGCCGCGACAAGGCGCGCTGCGTAATATTGTACAGGCTTATGAGCACTGCGGCCACCAGCACCCAGCCCATGCCGGGGGCCAGCATAAATCCCTGCCCGCCGCCGTTCATTACCACCACGCCGCCAAATGCCAGCGCAAGCGCAAGCCAGCGCAGCACGGGCAAACGCTCGCTGAAGAACAGACGCGCCAACGCCGCCGTCAGAATGGGAGCCGTGGAAATGACAATGCAGTTGGTGGTGGGGTTGAGGGTAATGGAACCCTCATTGAAGGCCAGCAGATACAGTGTAAAGCCGCTCAGCCCTGCTGCCGCAAACAGGGGCAGATGCCGGGCAGAAGGAACAAAAAATCCCCCGCGCGCCCTGCCCCTTGCCAGCAAGATGCCAACAAAGGCCAGCGACGCCACAGCGCAGCGCAAAAGGCCCAGCGGCCCCGGAGTAAAAAATGCCAGCGCAACCTTGGTGTACACATAGGCGGTCGACCACAGTACAACAGTGGCAAAGGCATAGGCCTGACAGATCAGCGCGGGATTGTTCATGACTATTCTTGGCGAATAGTTACATGCTGCGGAAACCCCAAGTATCGCCCGCAAACGCCGCGCGGGCGGCCCGGGCTTTCGTGGCCGGATATCGGCCAGTTCGGGCTATCGCTATTTTTCCAGCCACTCTCCAAGACGGGTTGCGAGAGTTGCCTCATCAAAGCGAGGGGTGGCGTACATGCCTGCGGCCTCGCGCTGGCGTGCTGCTTCTGCAAGAATGATGGCTGAAGCCACAGACACGTTGAAGCTCTGGATCATGCCGTACATGGGAATGTACAGCTCGCCATCTGCGGCAGCGAGCAGTTCCGGCTCAACGCCGCTGTGCTCGTTGCCCATAATCACAGCCGTGGGGCGGGTAAAATCCCATTCCCGCATGGGGCGGGCCTTTTCTGTAAACGAGGTGGCAAGCACCTGCATCCCCTGACCGCGCAGCTCTGCCATCATGCCTTCGCAGGTTTTGTGGCGCTCGGTTTCTACCCATTTGCGGGCCGAGGCCGATGTTTTGCGCCCCAAAGCGGGAAATGCCGTGTTGGTATAATACAGGTGCACGCGGCTGACGCCAAAGGCATCGCACGAACGGTAAATGGCCGAAACGTTGTGCGGGTCGTGGATATTGGCAAGCACCAGCGTAAGGTCCGGCTGGCGGTGACTCAGCACTTCCAGAAAGCGGGCCTTGCGCCGTGCCGTGGGTTCTTTGGGCATGGCTGATTCCTTACACATTGTAATTGATTGCTGCCCTTGTGTGGCAGAAAACGGCCTTTCAGGCAAGTGCGCCGATCTGCCGGGATGGACGGACAATGCCAATTAGGGTATATTTAGCACACCAGTCTTGGTCGATTTTTCTTATCGGCCTGCAATCCATTCACTTTTTTTCAGGAGCAACATGAATCTACTCCGCCTCTCTGCATATGCTCTGAGCGCACTGCTGCTTACTCCCTACACGGCTCTTGCCGCCGCCGACCATCTTACAGTTCCCGGCACCCTCTCCGCATGGTGGATCATCCCTTTTGCGGGCATGCTGCTTTCCATAGCCATACTGCCGCTGACCGCCCATATTTTCTGGGAACATCACCGGGGCAAGATTTCCATTTTCTGGGCGCTCACCTTTCTTGTGCCATGCCTAGCTGTCTATGGCCCAGGCGTGACCTTCTATGAATTCTGCCACATCATCCTGCTGGATTACGTGCCCTTCCTTGTACTCCTTTTTTCGCTGTACACGGTTGCAGGTGGAGTGCGCCTTAAAGGTTCGCTCACAGGCACGCCGCCAGTGAATCTGGGCATTCTTGCCATAGGAACTGTGCTGGCAAGCTGGATGGGCACCACAGGGGCAGCCATGCTGCTTGTGCGCCCACTGCTGCGGGCCAATGCGCACCGCAAATACCGCGTGCATTCTGTGGTATTTTTCATTTTTCTGGTGGCAAACATCGGCGGCTCACTCTCGCCGCTGGGCGACCCGCCGCTGTTTCTGGGTTTTTTGAAGGGCGTGGACTTTTTCTGGACAACCTCGCACCTGTTTTTGAAGACCCTGAGCCTTTCCACCGCCCTGCTGGCAATCTATTTTGTTCTGGACATGGTGCTCTATAACAAAGAAGGCCGCCCCGTACCGCCGATCAACCCTGCTGAAGCCGCGCCCGCAAGACCGGGGCAGGCAATGCACAGCCAGGAAAAACTCGGACTTGACGGCAAGATCAACCTGCTGTTCCTGCTGGGCGTGGTGACTGCCGTGCTGCTTTCCGGCCTGTTCCCGCTGGGAACCATAGCCACGGTGGGCGGCGTGCCGCTGGAAGCCCAAAACGTGCTGCGCGATGCCGCCCTGCTCTGCCTGGCGTGGCTTTCCATGCGCTATACCAGCCGCAGATGCCGCGAACTGAACGGCTTTACGTGGGGGCCCATTGAAGAAGTGGCCCAACTGTTCTTTGGTATTTTTGTCAGCATGATCCCGGCCATGGCCATTCTCAAGGCAGGGACCTCCGGCGCGCTGGCCCCGCTGGTGGAACTGGTCTCGCGCGATGGGCAGCCTGTCAATGCCATGTACTTCTGGCTGACGGGCGTTCTTTCCAGTTTTCTGGATAACGCCCCGACCTACATGGTCTTTTTCAATACCGCTGGTGGTGATGCGCAAACGCTCATGTACCATATGCCCGAAACTCTGGCGGCCATTTCCGCTGGCGCAGTCTTTATGGGCGCATGCAGCTACATAGGCAACGCGCCAAACTTTATGGTGCGGGCCATCGCGGAAGATCAGGGCGTGCGTATGCCTGGATTTTTTGGCTACATTTTGTGGTCGGTCTGCATCCTTGTGCCGCTGTTCGCTCTGTTGACCTGGTTTTTCTTCACTTAGGTGGCTGACTGGCCGGAGTTGAGCAGACGGCTGACACAACCTGACAACGCCAACACGCAAAAAGGCGGGCATAAAGCCCGACTGATACTGATCAAACGCCGCTTTGCGGCATTTGCGCCGCCAGCGTCAGCAAAGCCGCCGGGCGGAATACACGGAAACCAGTCGCTATCGGTGCGGCAAAGCCGCAATCGGCTCCTGATTTCCGACTGTGTTGACGCTGTCAACACGCAAAAAGGCGGGCATAAAGCCCGACTGATACTGATCAAACGCCGCTTTGCGGCATTTGCGCCGCCAGCGTCAGCAAAGCCGCCGGGCGGAATACACGGAAACCAGTCGCTATCGGTGCGGCAAAGCCGCAACCGGCTCCTGATTTCCGACTGTGTTGACGCTGTCAACACGCAAAAAGGCGGGCATAAAGCCCGCCTTTTTGCGTTAACAACAGAGTACGCTTGCCGTTGAGGGTTTTATCTGCAAGCGCTCTGTTAGATGAATTCGTCAATACGGCCAGCGCGCACCTTGGTCAGCAACCTTTTGGCCGCGCCAAGCTCACCCGTGGTCATCCTTTCCATTTTTTCGGCCAACAGCTGTTCGCCAATCAAGCGCGTGTAGGGCGTAGCGTAGTGCAGCAGAAATTCCAGGAACGATGCCGCAGAGTTGGGGCCGCACTGGTTTTTCATGCCGCATTCGCGCACCATGGAAAGGAACTCCTCGCCCGTGCGCCCCAACCGGGGGCAGGCCGCGCAAAATGACGGCAGATGGCGGGCTTCTTCCAACAGAAAACGCACCACCTCATCCACATGGCAGTCTTCGCCAATGGGGAAGGGAACCTTGTGCTCGGGATTGTCGATCCAGTTGCCGTAGGGGTTGGCAACGCTGCCAGTGAGCAGCTGCGAAGCGCCCGCGCTACAGCCATCGCGCCACAGGCCCGCAGGTTCCTTGGTGGTGAGGATAATGCCCGCGTAGGGAACCGCCAGCCGGGCAATAGCCACGCACCGCAGGTAGTCGGCGTCGCTCACGGGATGGGGCGTTTGCATGTTGCTGCCGGGGGCGCAACGCATGCGGTGCAGGCTCAGGGTGCGGCAACCGGTATCATAGGCCCGCAGCAAATGCGCCTGATGCTGCACAATACCCAGCAGATCATACTGCCAGGGACCAAGGCCCAGCATCAGGCCGCCGCCCACGTCCGGCACACCCGCCTGAAAGGCGACATCGGCGGCGTTCAGCCGGGCGTAGTAATCACTCTTGGGGCCAGAGATGTGAGCCGCGCGATAGCTGGCCTCGTGGTAGGTGTCCTGATAGATCAGCACGGTGCCCACATACGATTCAAGCAGGGCGGCATATTCATGTGATTCGAGAGCACCCACGTTCACGTTGACGCTGTGTACCTCGCCCACGCCGTCAAAAGCCGTGTACAGAATGCTGATGGCCTCGGCCAGATATTCAATATCCGCATTGGGCAACTGACCGCTGACAAGAAAAATACGTTTGTGACCCTGCCGAATGAGCTTGAGGGCTGCCTCGCGCATTTCAGGCGAGGTCATGTACTTGCGCTCAACGGCCTTGTTGCTTTTGCGGTTGGCGCAATACAGGCATTCGCTGCCGCAGTGGTTGGAGATGTGCAGGGGGGCGGAAAGTACAATACGGTCCCCGTAAACCTTTTGCTTGACTTCATCGGCGGCAGCCATAATGCGGCCAACGCCCACGCCGTCCTGCACGCGCATGAGGGCGACCGTTTCCGCCAAGGTTAAAGGCTGCAATTCAAGCGACTTGTTGAGGATATCCCGAAGCTCTGCGGCGTCAGGTGCTGTTTCCCTTTCCAGAGCTGTGCCAATGGCCTGGGCATCAAACCAGCGGGGCTGTGCATCAACAGACATGGGAACCTTCCTTGCAATAATTTTCAATAATTTCAGCAGGATCATCGCAATAACAATCCTGCACTTCATGTTACTTTGTTCACAAGCAACACGTTATTTATTTCACATTCGCAAGTCAAGGTGTGTACACGCACTTGTTTGATTAATCAAACTATAAATTGGGCTGTTGCCTGAAAAATAAGCTAAATGAAACTGACAAGATAGAAAAAGCGCTCTCCTCCTGCGACCAAAATTAAACACATAAAAAATTTTTGTATTTATTTGCGCAGTGCCTGCCAGCAGATGCTCTTGCGCCGCAAAAGCCACAGAGATATATTGCGCATGGCAAAAAAAGGGCACTCAGCCTGCCAAAAACCTAAAAAAATAGATTCCTCTGCCCGCACATCCACTTCAAGGAAAATCCATGTTCTCACTCCGCCCTGTTTCCCTTATGCTGGCTTTTTTGCTCTTCCTTTGCCTTGGCTTTGCCCAGCCAGCCCATTGCGCCGAAAAACCCCAAGGCCCCCTGCGCGTGGCCCTTCTGCTGGAAACGCCCACGGGCGATAACGACTGGAACGACAGTCTTGTGGACGGCCTGAGGCAGGCC
Organism: Desulfovibrio sp. UIB00; assembly: GCF_022508225.1. NCBI lineage: Bacteria > Pseudomonadati > Thermodesulfobacteriota > Desulfovibrionia > Desulfovibrionales > Desulfovibrionaceae > Desulfovibrio > Desulfovibrio sp. UIB00. The sequence continues at coordinate 9,785 of NZ_JAETXJ010000012.1, forward strand.
GAGCGCGAGCTGGGCATAAAGGCTTCTGTGATTACCGCCCAGCCAGGGCATGACGAGGCGGCGCTTCAGGAAATGTTCCGAACTGCTGCGGGCAACAATGATCTGGTGCTGGTGGCTTCCAACGGTCTGCACGAAGTGCTGCGCAACAACGCCGCCAACTTTCGCCGCACCATGTTTGGCTGCATTGATGCCGGCATCCGCGCGCCAAATATAATGTCCGTAACATTTGCCGATGAGCAGGCGGCCTATCTTGCCGGGGCGGCTGCGGCCATGCTTGCCCGCCAGACCGACATGCCCGGCATAAGCGGACGCAAAATTATCGGCTGGATAACGGGTGAAGACTGCCCCGCCATGCGCTCCCTGCTGGGAGGATTCACCGAGGGCGCGCGCGTGATTGATCCAGAAGTACGTGTCGTCAACGTGGTTACAGGTTCATTTGCCAATGCGGAGGCTGGCCGCGCCGCAGCGAAAAATCTGCTCGACCAGGGTGCGGACATTCTGGTTCTGGCATGTGGTATGGGCAACGGCCCGGCCTTGCAGGAGGTTAAGGCGCGCAACGCATATGCCGTGGGGCTGGACACCGACAAGGACAACCTGCTGCCCGGCCATGTGCTCACCTCCATTCTCAAGCACCCAAACACGGCCGCCTACGACATCATAGCCGCTGCGGCCTCCGGCCACTTTGCAGGCAAGGAAATCATGGTGCGCGACCTGCAAAACGGCGGTGTGGACATTACGTCCATGGAGCCTTTCAAGGCTGGGGCTGGCAAGAATCTTGCCCCGGATATGGATCGCCGCCTGCGCGAACTGCGGGGCGAAATCCTCAACGGCGGCATCCGGCTCAAATCATTGCGCGAACGCACCTTGTGCGATTGTCTGTAAGAAGACTCCGCAAAACATCGCAATTTTATTGCTGATAAACGGGAAAAAATATACGGTTTCATATCGGGCGGATCAGGCCGCCCGCAAGGCGTCATCCCCCCTGCGCCCCAGACCATGGAAGAAGCATGCCCCCAGCGTGACCGGTATTGCCGATTACGCCACAACCATAAGCTTGCGAGGACTATCCATGATTATTGGCGTCACCAAGGAGATCAAGGCCGATGAATACCGTGTGGGCATCACGCCCGCCGGGGTCAAGGCGTTCACTGACCACGGGCACAAGGTTCTGGTAGAAAGCGGCGCAGGGCTTGGCAGCCGTATTGGCGATGACGAATTTGCCAAGGCTGGCGCAAGTATGCTGCCAGTGGAAGATGTATGGGCCAAGGCTGAAATGATCATGAAGGTCAAGGAGCCACTGCCCAGCGAATACAAATATTTTCGCCCCGGCCTACTGCTCTTTACCTACCTGCATCTTGCGGCGGACAAGGAACTCACCGACGCCCTGCTTAATTCCGGGGTGGTGGGCCTTGCCTACGAAACCGTGCAGCCCAAGGATCGCAGCCTGCCGCTGCTGGCCCCCATGTCTGAAGTTGCGGGCCGTATGGCCGTGCAGATGGGTTCCTACATTCTGACCAAACAGGCAGGCGGCGCGGGTATGCTGCTGGGCGGCGTGGCTGGCGTGCAGCGCGCCAGGGTCGCCATTGTGGGCGGCGGCACCGTGGGTACGGAAGCCGCCAAAATGGCCATGGGCCTTGGCGCGGAAGTTACCATTCTGGACAACAACCTGAACCGCCTGCGCTATCTGGGCGACATTTTCTCTTCCCGCGTCCAGACCCTTGCTTCCAACGAATACAATATCGCCGGGGCAGTTCAGGAGTCCGACCTTGTTATCGGCTCCGTGCTTATTCCCGGCGCCATGGCCCCCAAACTGGTGACAGAAGCCATGATCAAAACCATGCGCCCCGGCAGCGTGGTGGTGGACGTGGCCATTGACCAGGGCGGTTCGTTTGAAACCACGGCGGGCAGGCCCACAACCCACCACGAACCCACCTATGAAAAACACGGCGTCATCCACTATGCCGTTGCCAACATTCCTGGGGCCGTGCCGGTCACGTCAACCTATGCCTTGACCAACGCCACTCTGCCCTTTGCCCTGGAACTGGCGGACAAAGGTTGGAAAAACGCCTGCCGCGACAATATCGCCCTTGAGCGCGGCCTGAATACGGTTGATGGACAGTGCACCTTTGCTGGCGTGGCCGAAGCCTTTGGCCTGCCCTGCGCCTCCACAGCCCAGATTCTGCGCTAGCTGCGACGATTCAAAAAAATTCAGGCCCGTTTCAGGGAGAGCAAACGCTCCGCCACCTGAAACGGGCCTGTCTGTGTACAACGGGTGAAAATGGCGGGCCGCTACGTTCAGCTGAACCTTTTATTTAACCGGAGTTCCATCCACTCGTTGCGAAAAGCGCGGCACAGACATATGGCACACGCCCCGCCCTGTGCGGCGGGCAAAATCCTGATGGTAGGCCTCTGCCTCATAAAAAGGCCCTGCGGGCGCAATCTGCGTAACCACCCTGTAGCCAAGCTCGCGCAGGTGCGTCACCAGCTTTTCGACCACGGCCTTTTGTTCCGCGCCCTGATAAAAGACCGCTGAACGATACTGCTCGCCCCAGTCCGGCCCTTGCCTGTTGAGCTGTGTGGGATCGTGGATTTCAAAAAAACGGCGCAAAATCTGCTCGTAACTCACGCGCGAGGGATCATAGCGCACCAGCACGGCCTCCGCATGGCCGGTATCGCCCCGGCACACGTCTTCATAACTGGGGTTGACCGTGTGACCGCCCGTATAACCAGAAATCGCCTCGCACACGCCCGGTATTTTCTGAAAAGCGTCTTCCACCCCCCAGAAGCAGCCGCCAGCCACAATGGCTGTGGCCGTGCATCCTCCAGAGGCCGCATTCTGGCCTGAAGCGCCTGTAGCCGCCAGCGGAACGCCCCCGGCAGCGGAGGTTTCCTTTTTTGCTGCCAGCCGCGCCAGAGCCGCTTTTTCCGCATCGCTGCCCGCAGGGGCAAAACTCATGGACAGCGAATTGACGCAATGGCGCGTGTTCTTTTCGGTGAATCCTTCCCCCTCAAACACATGTCCCAGATGCCCGCCGCAGTTGGCGCAAATAATCTCAACCCTGCGACCGTCTGCATCGGGCACACGGCGCACCGCGCCCGGCACAGCCGTATCAAAGCTGGGCCAGCCGCAGCCGGACTCGAACTTGTCGTCCGAATGGTAGAGCGGCATGCCGCACTGGCGGCAGATATAGGTGCCCGCCTCATGGTTGTTAACATATTTGCCCGTATAGGGCGGCTCTGTGGCCTTGCGCAACAGCACATCCGCCTCCAGTCCTGAAAGCGGCGGCATGGGATACGTGTTTTGCATCGAAACCTCCGGAGCTGTAGGCGAAGCTCCAAAGGCCGCCAGCGGCAGACCCGGCAGCAGAGCCAACAGCATAAATGTACAAATGAGGAGACAACTCGTTCGTCCGGATCTGGGCATGGGTTCCTCCCGGCGCAGGCAGCGCATGCATTTTACATAAGCACAAGACCAGGCATGTCGAGGGGGATGCACGGCCTGCCTTCGATGCGCCCTACAAAAAAACGCCCACCCGCAGAGCGGACAGGCGCAAAACAATTGCAGCGCAAACAGGCACCTTATTCGGCAAACCCCTCGGGATTGCGCGAATGCCAGCTCCAGGCCGAGGCAATGATGCTGTCGATATCAGCGCGGGCTGTCCAGCCCAGCACCTCGGCGGCGCGCTCGGCGGAGGCAATGAGCCGCGCCGGATCACCGGGGCGGCGCGCGCCGATGCTGACGGCAATGTCGCGTCCGGTCACACGGCGCGCGGCTTCTACCATCTGCCGCACAGAAAATCCCGTGCCGTTGCCCAGGTTGCACACTTCGCTGCCGCCACCACCACGCAGGTAATCCACGGCGCGCAGGTGCGCATCGGCCAGTTCCATCACGTCCAGATAGTCACGAATACAGGTACCGTCCGGCGTGGGATAATCATCGCCAAAAATGGTGACATGTGGCCTTTTGCCCAGCGGCACCTGTAGAATGATGGGGATAAGGTGACTTTCCGGCCTGTGATCCTCACCAATAAGGCCCTGAGGCCATGCGCCAGCAACGTTGAAATAACGCAAAATGACAGACCGTATGCCGTGCGCCCTACCCACCCAGTGCATCATGCGCTCCATGGCGAGCTTGCTTTCGCCATAGGGATTGGTGGGCCGCAGAGGCGCGTGCTCGGGTATGGGAACGACATCAGGTTCGCCATAGACCGAAGCCGTGGACGAAAACACGATCTTGTCCACCCCATGCCGCGCCATGGCTTCAAGCAGTACCATCATACCATGTATGTTGTTCTGAAAATACTTGAGCGGCTGCTCCATGCTCTCACCCACCAGAGAGCAGGCGGCAAAGTGCAGCACGGCCTCAATGGGTTGCTCTGAAAATACGGCATCAAGCAATGCCGGATCACGCATGTCGCCGGAATAAAGACGCACATCCTGCGGAACGGAACCACGGTGCCCCGTAAGAAAATTGTCGAGTACCACAGGCGTTTCGCCACGTTCCAAAAGGGCGCGCACATTGTGGGAACCAATATATCCGGCACCGCCGCAAACAAGAATTGCCATGAACTCCTCGCTTGTCCGTTACGTTTCGCTTTTGCGAACAATAATTGTGCACTCGACGTAAGGATTTGGCAAGAGGTACAATGCGTTGTCTGTGCACCAGTGCAACCTGAGCATGGGACACGGCGGAGAGTTGCAAAGCCCGCTGGCCTCAGGCGCAGACATGACACTGACCTGAAACACAGCGGGCCCATATGACGCAGCCGAAAGGCTTAACGCCGTGCGCAGCAGACTTTTACAGCTGCTTGAGCACATCCTCGGCAAACGAGGCCACGGCTTCGGGGTCGTTGGAGGCATCGCCTTCCATCTTGAGCCCTTCTGCAATGATGTTCGCGCCCAGTTCCTTGGCGCGCTCTTCAATGGCAGGTACCGCGCCGCAAAAATGTTCGTATTCCTGATCGCCGGAGGCAAATGCGGCTACCTTGCGGCCAGCCAGCCCGATGCGGTCAAATTCCTCAAACAGGGACAAAAAGTCGTCCTGCATTTCCAGGTCTTCCATGCCCCAGGCCGAGCAACCAAACAGCACGGCATCGTAACCGTCTGCCAGGTTTTCTGCCGAGGCGTCCGCCGCGTTGAGCAGCTTGACTTCGTGCCCGCCAGCAGCAATCAGTTCTTCAAGCTTCTGGGCGATGCTTTCCGTATTGCCGGTGCTGGAACCAAAAACAATCAGTACCTTACTCATGACATTCTCCTTCGTTGCGTCTTATTTAAAAATGAAATTCATTTTCTAAATGGATAGGGATGTTCGATTCGCCTGTCAAGGGAAAGAATCACCAAGACTTTTTTTGCTGCATCCCTGCTGGCCACGTCCGGCATTTTTCGAGCAGATTGTGCAGAAATCACACCCTGCGCAACTTAACCTCAGCACTGCCAGCAAGGAAAAGAAGTGACATTGATCACAAAAATGAAAAAAGATGAAAAAAAATCGGAACCCCGCGCAACTCGCAGGGTTCCGAAAATGTTGTCTGTCAGATTACGCAAACTATTCGCTGTCTGCTCCGTTGTGCGAGTCCTCATCCGCCCCGGCGTCCAGACCATCTTCCGTCGCCGCTTCTCTGGCGCGCGGGGCTGGCATGCTCCACTCTCCCGGCATAGGCGCGGCAAGTTCGGCCTTTTCCCCAAGATAGGGGTTAAAATAGCCGTAACGCAGCCAAGGGCAAAGCTTTTTGAGGCGCTTCATGAACGATGTCAGCCCCATGCTGGGCGAGAGTTCCAGCTTCTGTTGCCCTTCGCCACCGCTCATGAGCTTGAAGTACCATTCGGGATCAATATTGAGGTTGCGCCACTGGATCATGCTCACGCCGTTATCGCCCACCAGACGCGCCAGGGCGTCCAGTTCTTCTTCCGTATCCGTAACGCCGGGGAAGACCAACAGATTCAGAGAAACCCATATGCCACGGCTGCGGGCCTCGCGAATGGAAGCGCGCACATCGTCAAAGGAATAGCCGGATGGCCTGTAATAGCGATCATAAAGGCCGCTCCGAGCGCTGTTCAGGCTCACGCGCATGCTGGTCAGCCCGGCTTCGGCAAGGCGGATCACAGCCTCGGGCCGGGAGGCGTTGGTGTTGCAGTTGACAGTGCCGGGCCCTTCGCCCGCGCGGAACTGGCGCACGCTCTCCACCAGCAGATCAGGATTCATGAGCGGATCGCCCTCGCAGCCCTGCCCAAAGGAATAAATGGGGGTACGGGTTTCGCGCCCGGAATGAACGCGCATGACCTCGGCCAGTTCTTCGGGGCTGGGCGTAAAGGCAAGGCGGCACTGCGGCGTTGACTGAATGGGCGAGTCCTTCTCCTGCGCTGAAATACAGCCAATACAGCTGGCGTTGCAAGCGCGGGACGATGGCAGCGGGGCCTCGTAACGGCCCAGAGCAAAGTTGCGGGCCGCAGGGCAATCGTAGCGCGCCACGCAGTTATCCATGATATGCCGGATAAGCCTGTTCTTGGGGTAATCGCGCAGCAGGGCGCGGGCACCCTGTTCAATGCGTCCGCGCGGAATATTGCTGAAAATCTGCCGTGGTTCGGTATCCACCCTGCGGGCGCAGATATAGAAACGCCCTCTGGCGAAGCCCACGGCCCCGTAAGCAAACAATGGCAACATGGGTGCGTTTTCGCCGCTTTCATAGGCTGGATGGGCCGAAAGCGTATAGCCGGGTGCGGCAAAGGCCGCCACGGCAAGCTGGGCCTCGCCTTCAGGAGGCGCGATGTGCCCGGTTTCGGGGTCAAGGCCCACTGCCTGCCTGCCAGGCAACAGAAAGAACTCGCTTTCCTCCGGCAGGGGAATCAGTTCGTCCGGACGCGGCAGCCCCCACTGCGCGCCTCGCCGACAGACCATGAGCAGATCGGGATCGTCATAGATATTGCCGCGCTCGTCTGCCATTACAAGATGCGGTTCAATGTGTTGCGCGGCCATAAAAGCTCCTTGCCCAAGAAGTGTTGAACGTATATAAAAACTGCTGGCCGGGCCTTCCCGGCCCGTATTTTTGGAGGCCTGCCATGTTTTCCATCATGCTTTTCATTTTTTTGTGCTTCTTCGGAATACTGGCTGTGCTGTACCACATGCTGCGCAGCCAGGAAAAACTTTGCAGATCGCTGCACGAAGAACACGCACAGATGCGTGTGCTGCTGCGCTCGCTGGAATCGCGCCTTGACGCGCTGGACGTGACGGAACCAGCCGAGGCTGCGTTCTCCCCCAGGGGAGCCGCCCATCTTGCGCCCCGCCCTGCCCCGCAGCCAGCGCAAGACCCCCTGCTGCATCTGAGCTTTGATGAACCCGCCCAGAACGTCAGCATTGCACCCGATGTAGATCCGGCGCTGGATCTGCACTTTGACCCGGCAGTGGGTATTCCCGCTTCTTCAGGAAGAAACAGCAGAAATTAAAGCTCATCAACGTTGAGAATACCCGTTCTCAACGTTTTTTATTGCTCATTCCCGCCCCGTCAGCCCGAATTCTCCCTTGGCAGCCGCAAGATAGGCCTCGCTCAATCCGGTACTGCGCAACTCCTCGGCCCAATGCAGATAGGGCAACCTCAGGGAATCCTTGCGGATGGCTACGGCCCTGCCCCTGCGGCGCGCAACGCACTGAGGGTCGCTGGTCAGGAGGGCGCGCACTCTGTCGCTGAAAGCTCTTGCGCGGTGCACCGCCCTGTGGCCTCCGTCTATGCAGGCCAGCGCGGCCTGCCTCATGCGCGCAGCAACATCCGGATGCTCAAGCAGATAGCGCACCTGCGCCACGGCCTCGCCAGCAGCGGTTGCAGCGTCCACAGTACTGCCATTGTCCGCCGTATCCGCCCCATAGCAGAGCATGTGCTCGCCCTCGGCAAAAATATCCGTCAGCCCGTGCCCGATACGTGGAGTCACAAGGCAACTGCCGCAGCCCAAGGCCTCAAAAACCCGAAAATTCAGGTCGCCGTGCTCGCAGTGGTTCAGCACCACCCGCGCCCTTGCATATAAATGGCGGTAGGAGCCGGTTACAATCTGCAATTCCGGCAATCCGCTGCGGCACTTTTCCAGAAAGGCCGTGCGGCACGGCAGATTGGCATTGACCGTACCAACAAACACGCAGTCCATATCCTTGGCAGTCTGAGGCTCGGGCGCATCCTGAGCCCAGGCAAAGGCAGGAGACCACCACACCCGATCTGCGGGCAGATACGCCCCTGCAAAACGCGGCAAATGATCGCGCAAAGACGCAATGCAGACATCAAAAGCCTGGGCGTAATACGGTTGCCACGAATGGATGTGAGAATCCACGCTGTAGAACACAGTGAGGCACGGAAAATCCTCTACGCCAAGCACATAGGGAGCACGGCTTTTGTCGGCAACTACCAGCACGTCTGGCTCAAAACCCGCAATACGCACCAGATCATGCCAGCCAAACACGGCGGCATGCTCAAAATTGTGCCGGGCCACAGCATCCCAGCCGCAGGAAGAAAGGGCGTCGCTGAAAAAAGGACTGCCTATCCACAAAAGCCGCTTCATGCGCCCCCGGCAACAGTAATGTGGTTTTGCGCTAACTGCGCACGGTGCTTGGCATCTCCTGCCTGACAGTTGCCAACAGGCCCGATTTGCAATAGGTTCAAAACCTAGCCTCGACGCCCCAAGGCGTCAAGACGCGAGAATGCACATGCTGCTCAACCCTGGCCGACTTCGCCTTATCACGCGCATTTTTTTGGCGCTTCTGTTAACCCTGTCGGCTATGTCGGCGGCGGTCTTTTGGCTTTTGCAACGCAATCCCGAGGCGCTGGCGCAACATTATATTGAACAGATTGCCGCCAGCACCGGCCTGAATATTACCGTTGAATCGGTCAATGTGGCTCTTTTGCCGCTGCCATCCCTGGCTGTCAGCAATGCCAGCGTTGAGGGCAAGAGCTTTAGTTTTACCGTTGCCTACGCCACACTCCGGCCCGACTTTCTGGCGCTGCTGCGCGGCGAACTGCTGCCCCGCAATATCACCCTGCTGCGCCCCCGCCTCAAGGGCGAACTGCCCGTGGCTCTCAGCCTGCCCTTTCTGTTCCCTGACAATGCCGAAGCCGCCCAGCCCGTTGCAGCTCAGGCCGCGCCAGAAAGGAGCGCATCCCCCAAAAAAGCGTCCCCAAAATCCGTCCCTCAGCCTACCGCAGCCTCTGCGGCAAAGGCCAGCACACCGCCGACGCAGGAAGCAGCGATCCCAGCCGCAACAGATGCGGCGGTTCCCTCGCAAAGCGCTGCCGCGCAAGAGCTGCCCCCTGCGCAGAATTCCATACAATCATGGCTGTCCCGGCTTGCCGGGGACAACACTGGAGGCGCGGCTCTGTTGCCGGGCATTTTGCCGGGTCGGTTCAGACTGGCTGTTTCACAGGGCGAAGTGGACATCATCGGCGCGGACAAAACGCAAGTGACGGCCAACGGGTTGCAATGCGACCTGGAAACCGCCTCGGGCACACGCCTTGAGGGCAACTTTTTTTGCACCACAGCGGTTCTACAGCCAGAAGGTCAAACGCCAGCCAAGGTTGAGCACCTCAATCTGGAAGGCAAGACTGACCTCTCGGCCCCCCTGGCAAAAACGCCGCAACTGGCGGTCAAGGGCACCGTGCAGCTGCCCAACTGGCTGGCCCGCCTCAACTTTGCGCTCGGCCTCAAGGCTGATGCCAATGGCTGGAGCCTGACCAGCGACCTTGAAGGCGAACTGCGCAAGGATGAAGTGCTGCTGCCTGCCCACGTTACCGGCACTGTGGCCCAACGCAGCAAGGAAGATCAAGGCATCAACCTAGAAAATCTGCGCCTGCGGCTTGGGCAGGATGATGTGACCGTCAACGGCCTGCTGCTTCTGGGCGGACCGGACACTTTCAGTATTGAAGGACGTCTGCAACTGCAGCGCGCAAGCCTGACGGAATGGCTGGGCTTTGCCCGTAATCTGGCGCCCGGCCTTCAGGTTGCGCTGGACGAAGTAACCTTGGGCACCCTTGATTTTTCAGTGAACGGCAAAGGGCTGCGCGTTCCGCATATTGACGTAACCGCCGCTGGCAGCCGCTTTTTGGGTTCCGGCGGCGTTGCGAGCTGGGCCAGGCCTGAACTGCTGCTGGATCTCAAGGCCGAGACTGTGAATCTGGGGCGCGCCATCCCTGAATCGGTGGGGGTATTGCCTGCCGAACCGCGATACGGCCACGGGCCACTCACTCCCATGCCCGGCAAGCCTGTGGTGCCCGGCGAAATCGGGCTTGATTACAACATCCGGCTGGCTGCAACCCGGGTGAACTACGGCCCCATCGTAATCAATGATGCGCTGGTCGTCATCAAGCAGGGGCTGGTTGACCAGGTCACCCACTTTGAAGACACGCTGCTGATTGTTGACGGCACTCTTTACGGCGGCAGCGTCAAGGGCGACACCATCATGGGCGGTCACCCGGATACCCCCTACGCCATCCGCCTGCACATGCGCGACGTTAACGGCGAGAATCTGGCAAAAGACCTCCCGGTCATGCCCGTGAGCGGTGGCAAGCTGCGCGGTGATGTGGACGTTATGAGCCAGGGGCGGGAGCTGGATGTTTTTCTGGGCAAATTGCGCGGCACGGTAAGCGCCCGGGCTGAAAAAGGCCAGTTGCGCCCGCCGAACAATATCCCAGGCAAGGCCTCCCCCGGCGCAGTGGGCTTTAAAGCGCTTGATTTGAGCCTTAAAGCCCGCACGGCGGCCTGGGAGCAAAGCCGCCTGGGCCTTGAAGGCCAGTGGACCGCCACCATTGAAGATGAAGGCATTGACGCCAGCGTGGGCCTTAACGGCAGGCTCTGGTTCAGCGGCGATGGTCAGGGCGGCGGCAACATGGATTTTCAAAACCTGCCCGGCACCATCAGCCTGAGCCTCAGCCCGGAAAAATCCTTTCAGCCAGAGGGTCTGCAAACGCAAATCAGCGGCAAATTCAGTTGTCAGGCTGCGCGCAACCAGCTTTCGGCCACAGACATGCACATGAACGCCCTTGGGGCGGACATTTCCGGCGCGGGGCAACTGGGCATGGGCAAGGACGGCATGGTCTGGCAGGGCAAGGTTTCCGCCTTTATCCCGGACAGCACAAAAACGCTGCGCCTGCTTGGCGCTGCCAACCCCAATGTGCCGCAACCTCTGCGCAGGATCGAGCTGGACACTGCCTTCAAGGGCGATAGCGGATCCCTGGCGCTGTCAGAGTTCCGCGCCAAGGTGGATCAAAACGATATTTCCGGCAGCATCAGCCTTGACTGGCGCAAGGAACTGGCCCTGCGATTCAAGCTCTCCGCTCCGCAAATTGATCTTGACCGCTACGTGGGCGACAAGGCCGCCGGGCAGGCGGACGGCGGCAAAAGCAAAAAAAAGACCGACAGCAAACCGTGGGATCTGCGCTTCATGCGGGCATTTTCCGCTGAGGGCGAAGCGCACGTTGGCCAGCTCACCCTGTGGAAACTGCGCACCGATGACCTGCGCCTTAAAGCCAAAATGGAGAACGGAACCCTGCGCTATGAAAGTCAGGGCGGCAAATTTTATGGCTCGCCCGTGTCTGCGCATGGTGAAATGCGTTTCAACAAGGGGATGGGGTTTGCCAATGCCCTGTCCATCGAGGGCTTTGACCTTGCCGCAGCAAGCAAGGATCGCGGTGGCAGCGCGGCCCTTGGCGGGCGCGCGAGCATTAGCTCCGAGGTTGATGCGGAGCTGACAGGGGCAAACCAGTTGCCCTCGCGGCTGAACGGCAAATGGCGCTTCAACGTTCATAACGGCTTTTATCAGTCGCGCGACAAAGACGGTCAGCTCAAGGGCAAACCCACCCGCTTTGACGCTGCGGGCAGCTCCGGCGCAATCACCAACGGCATTGCAAAAAGTGGTGATTTTTATCTCAAGGGGCAGGACCTCACTGTTACCGGCGGTGGATGGATAGACCTCAACAGTGAGACTCTAGACTGTAACTTTACCGTAAACATGAAGAATCTTCCAGAATTCCCCATGCGTCTTTATGGCAGCCTGGACAACAGCAAAACATCCATTGGCGCTGGCAAGCTGCTGCTCAACACCATTGGTGGCATCACCCAGGGATTTGTTGATGTGCTTGGCGGCGTGGTGGAAGGCACCTGGAAGCTCTTTCGGTAGGCAGCGGCCCGTGGGCTGCAACATGTCGAGCATTCTTCCCAGCACCCGTTGACAGGGCCTATTTTAGGGGATAGGGTGCCAGTTGTGTTCTTTTTTGCACAAACTAACTCGGTTCCGGCAAGGAGAGTACCAGTGAATATCCTTATTTTTGGCCCCAACGGCAGCGGCAAAGGCACTCAGGGTGACCTGATCAAGCAGAAGTACAACCTCGCCCACATCGAATCCGGGGCCATCTTCCGTGAACACATCGGCGGCGGCACCGAGCTGGGCAAAAAAGCCAAGGCTTACATCGATCGCGGCGATCTCGTGCCCGATGACATCACCATTCCCATGGTGCTGGAAACCCTGAAGACCAAGGGTCAGCAGGGCTGGCTGCTTGATGGCTTCCCCCGCAATACCGTGCAGGCCCAGAAGCTGTGGGACGCCCTCCAGAAAGAAGGCATGCAGCTTGACTACGTGGTTGAGATTCTTCTGCCCCGCGAAGTGGCCAAAAACCGCATCATGGGCCGCCGCCTCTGCAAGAATAACAACAACCACCCCAACAACATCTTTATTGACGCCATCAAGCCCAACGGCGATGTCTGCCGCGTCTGTGGCGGCGCGCTTTCCAGCCGCTCCGACGACCAGGACGAAGGCGCCATCAACAAGCGTCATGACATTTACTACAACACCACCGATGGCACCCTTGCCGCCGCGTACTTCTACAAAGACCTCGCCGGCGCTGGCAAGACCAAATACATCGAACTGAATGGCGAAGGCAGCATTGATTCCATCAAGGAAACCCTGCTCTCCAAGCTCGCCTAATTTGCAATTCTGCAGCCAGGAGCACCTGCTTCGGCGGTCTGCCGGGCAAACATCTTGCTGTAAGTGGTTATGCATAGAAAAGGCCCTGCTTTTGCAGGGCCTTTTGCTGTTTTTGCCAGGCTGACATGTGATTACCGCACATGGGGTAGACGCATCCCGCCATTGCAAATGGGGTCTCAACAATATTTTAAACTGTTAATCCATCATGTTACAAATCGGCACAAATAAACAACATTATCCAGACTATATATATTGACAACATCTGGAAACCGCACGTAAACTGTAGAAAATATCATGACTACTGATATTGGCTGCACTTTCCTTACGCATAACAGAAAAAGTACAGACAGCAGAAATTTCCCTTTCCCAGCCTTTAGTAGTGATACAGAGACTCCCCCGATACAGCTGGAGCGGCAGCAACTGATACTCAGCGGCTCTTTTGCCGCACCGTGCAGATACAAACTCCCGGGCAATGCCCAGGGGTTCTTTCGTCTCAACGGCCTACCCGGGTTCAAACACCACGGATAATGAGACATGTCAGATACCTCCAAGCCTCTCATATCATTTGCCGTTCTTGTTCTCCTGTTCCTTGCCCCCATTTTTTTTATTCATGATTACGCAAGCGATGTTACATCAAACATCTCTTCCACTACGCTTACGCGCCTTGCCGAAGTGAACACCCGCGCGGGCAACAATTTTTATCAGGCTGTTCGTAACAGCATGATGGAAATGAGCGGCATGACCAAGTATCTGGCGCAGCAGGAATATCACGTCAGCAGAGAATACGTGCTTGGACTTGCCCCCTTGTTTTACGCCCACGGCGTGCGGCGTTTCAGCATTGTCGATGCAGAAGGCAAGGGTTTTGACGGCGGAGGCGCCCAGGCAGACTACAGCAATGACCCGATCTTTTTACGCACCCGTCTGGGCCTGACCCATGTTGCCACCGCTGGCGGCACCACCAGCCCGCGTCTTCTGGTCATTGGCAATCCGCTGGTTGCCCACGGCAACGTACAGGCGGTTCTTATCAGCGAATTCCCGGCAGAAGCCATAGAAAGCAATATGGAAACGTGGGCGTTCAGCAACAACACCTACAACATGGTTTTTGACGAATCAGGCCAGCCCCTCTTCTGGTCGCCGCCCCCCGGCAAGGTCATGGATGACCTCTTTGTTTCGTTCACCACATGTGGGATTCCCTCGAGCGTTACGGACATACTGCGGCAAAAATTTGCAGACGGCGCACAGCAGTCCGTGACTTTTTTTGACAAAGCCACGGGGCTTTTCATCGCCACAACGCCTGTTGAACGTTTTGGCTGGCGCATGGTCTCCCTTGTCCCGCAGCAAGCAGGCAATGCGGCTGCTTCAAAACAATCGCTCATCACCAACGAACTTGTCTGGCGGCTGGTGATTCTGGCTGGCATAATCCTTACATTCCTGCTGTTGCTTGAGCGCAACTCCTCCCGCAAGCTGCGCCGCCAGCAAGAGGATTACCGCTCCATCATCACCAGCATGTCCGGCGGTGTGCTCAAATTTTTCAGCCCTGACGGCACATTCCTTTTTGTCAGCCCCAATTATGTAAAAATGCTCGGATTTACAGAGGCAGAATTTAAAAAAACATACGGCAACAGTTTTGCCGCCACAGTATATGAGCAAGACCGTGAAACAACGCTGCGCACCATGCGCAAGCAGATGAAAAACAGCCAGCCCATAGACGTGGAATACCGCACCCGCACCAAGAGCGGAGCCTTGATCTGGCTGTACCACAAAGGGTCTGTGGTCAACATTGAGCACGGCCGATCGTACATACAAAGCATTGTCTTTGACATTACCCGCAATAAAGAAGCGGCGCTTTCCAAGCGCATATCCGATGAACGGTACCAGTTCATTCTGGAGCAGCACGACATCAACATTTTTGAGCAAAATCTGGTCAACGGCTATTTTTCCTGTTCGGCCCAATGGTTGCACACCTTTGGCGCTGTTTTCAATATCCTGGAGAACGACCCGGCCATCCCGTTGTTTCCTGACGATCAGGAACGCCTGGTGGCTTTTCAAAAAGAAGTGCGCCTTGCGCCGCACCAACATAAATGCACTCTTGAGGCAAGGTTACGTGATGCTGATGGGGAATACCGCTGGTTTCGCATTGAGGCCTCCAACATAGCCAATACCCAGGGTTCCCCTATCTATTCTATTGGCATTATTACTGATATCGACAAGCAAAAATCTCTGGAGCTGCAATTACGCACCCAGGCCACACGCGACGGCGGCACCGGCATGCGCAACAAAATATCTACGGAGAAAGCCGTATCGCAATTTCTGGAAACGCACGAATCCCCCCTGCCGCAATTCTACGCCATGTTCATGGTTGATTTTGACAATTTCAAGGGCGTCAATGACCGATTCGGCCATGCCATGGGTGACAAGGCCCTCTTTGACATGGCCCAGATCATCCGCCGTAATTTCCGTGGCGTGGATATTGTGGGACGCATCGGCGGCGATGAGTTTCTGGTTTTCTGTACAGAAAAAATGTCGCTGCTTGGCATACGCGAGCGTGCCCACATACTTGTGGAACAGCTGCACACCCAGTGCTGCGACCAGCACTCATGCCTCACCCTGACCGCCAGCGTTGGCGTGGCGTGCAGTCCACGGGACGGCACAACCTATGCAGAACTGTTCAATAAGGCAGACAAGGCCACCTATGCGGCAAAAAAACTGGGCAGAAACAGGTGCGTTTTTTATAAAGAAATGACTGGCGATGCAGAGCAGGGCGACCCTCTGCAATAAGGCTTGTTGCCACCCCTTTGCTCCGCCTGATAAAAACTGCCGCGCCCCGTATCAAACACGGAGCGCGGCAGAACTGCGCTTTCATCCCGCAAAGAGCGGTAACACACTAGGCCCAGAGAATATTATCCGTTTCCAGTGGCGAAGCCTGCGCCGGATGCACGGGCATGATGCGCACGCCGTATCGGTAATGCCCGCTGAATGTTGGAATGTAGCTTGCGGTATAGCGCATGCATTCCTTGCAGTTTTCTTCTGCTCTTGGCTCGAGACGCAGGATTTCCGGCTTGTCGCGGAAGCTGCCGTTGATGAGCGCCTGCCCGATCACAAGCTGCACCAGTATTTCCTGCGGCTTCATTTCGCCAAGATGCATGCGCAGTTGCACACTCACCGGTTCGCCGCAGACCATGGTGTTGTTTTCCACACCGCTGATGGTCAGTTCGTCCACCTTGACCGTGCCAAAACGCGCAGGCAAATCATTCTGCCAGGCGGCAAGCGCACGGCAGGCCTCCCAGTTGTTATCGCGCAGCATGTTGCGCCGGCGCGCCGCCCGCAGATAAAACTGACGGATATAATCGTTGAGCATGCGGTTGCTGCTGTACATGGCCGTGAGGCTTTTGAGCGAACGCTTGGCCGTGGCAACCCATTCCAGGGGCAGACCTTCTGCATTGCGCTCAAAATACAGGGGGACAACCGCATTTTCCAGCAGTGAATAGAGGGCCTCGGCATCGGCGTAGTCATTCTGCTCGCTGCTGGGCAGTTCTGTGGAAACCACAGGGCCAATGGTCCAGCCGTTCTGTCGGTTGTAGCCCTCGCACCACCAGCCGTCAGAAATGCTCAGGTTGATGCCGCCGTTGACTGGCAGTTTCATACCGCTGGTGCCCGAGGCCTCGTGCGGCCTGCGCGGCGTGTTCAGCCAAACGTCGCAGCCTTGCGCCATAATGCGCGACACAGCCAGGCTGTAGTTTTCCACAAAGAAGATGCGGCCCAGAAAGCGCTCGTCCCGGCACATGCGCAGCACTTCCTGAATCATGTTGATGCCCGCCTCGTCCGCAGGATGCGCCTTGCCGGAAAATACCAGCACCACAGGGCGGTTGGTATTGCTGAGTATGCGGGCCAGCCTGTCCGGGTCTGCAAAAATCAGCGTGGCGCGCTTGTAGGGGGCGAATCTGCGGGCAAAACCAATGATGAGGGTATCTGGTTTGAGCATGGATTCCATGCGCTTGCGTTCATCCGATGACAGATGGAACTTCTGGATAAATTCCGGAATCCGGCGGCGCAGGTCGTCAAGCAGGGCTTCCTTCTGGTGCATGCGGGCCGCCCAGAAGGCCTCGTCAGGGATATGGTCCACCTTGTCCCATACGCCGGAGCCGGGAGGCGACTGCATCCAGCCAGAACCAAGATACTGGTGCAGCAGTTCATGCATCCAGCTGCCCACGTAGGACGGCACGTGAATACCGTTGGTAACGTGCCCGATGGGCGTTTCCGCCACAGGCAGGCTCTTCCAGAGGTTGTTCCACATGTGGCGCGAAACAACGCCGTGCAAACGGCTCACACCGTTGGCCCAGCACGAATGCCGCAGAGCCAGAACCGTCATTTCAAAGGAATTGCTGTTGCCGCCCTCTATCTGCCCAAGCTGCACAAACTGCTGCCAGGACAAACCAAGGTTGGCCGCAATTCCGCTGAAATACCGTTCCATCAGCTCCAGAGAAAACGATTCGTTGCCAGCAGGCACAGGGGTATGCGTGGTAAACACCGTGTTGGAGCGCACCCGCACAGTTGCCTCAGTATAGTTCATGCCCATGCTCAGGCATTCCTGAAGGCGTTCCATGGCCATAAAAGCCGAATGCCCTTCATTCATATGAAAAACGCTTGGCATTATGTGCATCGTGCGCAGCAGCCGCATACCGCCCATGCCCAGCAGCATTTCCTGCAGCAGGCGCACCTCGCGGTTTGCCTCGTAGAGCTTGTCGGTAATGCGGCGGTCTTCGTCCGTATTGCGGCGGGTGTCCGTATCCATGAGGTACAGGTTTATGCGGCCCACAGCCAGCTTCCACACCCTTGCAAACAACAGACGTCCCGGCAGTTCAAGCTGCACATAGATTGGCTGGTTGTCCGCATCGTACACCATCGAAATCGGCATGAGGCCGAAGTTGTTGACGGGATACTGGGCCACCTGTCGCCCATCTGCGTCTATATCCTGCCGGAAGTAGCCGTTTTTGTATAAAAGGCCAACGCCCACCAGAGGAATGGCCATGTCCGAAGCAGACTTGAGATGATCGCCAGAGAGGACGCCCAGCCCGCCGGAATAAATGGGGATGGATTCGCTCAGGCCGTATTCTGTAGAAAAATAGGCAATGGGGGCTTCTGGCGTCACATCCGTGCTGAGTGAGCGGATGGGTTCGGCCATGTAGGCGTCAAACTTGGCGACGACCTCACGGTAAAGATTCATGTAGTCTTCGTTTTCCAGCAGATCGCGGAAGCGCTCCGGGTCGGCCTGCTCAAGCATCTTGAGCGGATTACGCCAGCTTTCCCAATGGGAGGGGCTCAGGGCCATGAACAGTGCCTTGGCCTTGTCGTGCCAGCACCACCACACATTGTGGGCAATGTCGCGCAGGCGGGAAAGCTCTTCCGGCACCTCGGCAACGGCCATGATGGGCCGCAAAAATGGCGTGGCGGAACACGATGTGGAAAGCACCCGCGCAAGCGCCGCATGCCCGCAGTCACAGTTAATCCGGGTGGAGGCCTTTTTGAAAGCTATCTCAAAAGCCCTGACGTAGTTTTCAAAAAAGAACTGCCACGATGATTTTTCTGCCAGCGCGCGCGCTTCCGCGCGCCATTGGGGCAAATCATCCACTGCGCAAGTGGCGGCGCGGATCAGATGCTCGTGCAGCACTGTGGCGCTTTGCTCAAAGTTCATGCCCCGGCGTGGCATGACGCACACGCCCTTGAACGCTGCGGCCCCTTCCTGCAACTGCGTGCGCGCCCACATGCCAAAACCGGAAAGATCCGTGGTAAGGGTGGGCACGGCCCAGGCCGCGCTTTCCTGCGGCGTATACCCCCATGGCTCGTACCAGGAGGGGAAACATCCCACATCGCAGGCCGACATGACTTCATCGTAGGGCATATTCAAAAAGCCGTCTTCTCCATTGAGCATGGCTGGCACAAAGATGACCTTGACCCTGTTTTCCGGCCTGTTGTTCAGGCCCAACCGATGGCAGGCATTGAGTATGGGATCTTGTGGCGCATTCCAGGCAAAATGGGTGCAGATAAAGGGCAGACCGTTGTCGTTGGCCTCGGGGTCGCCAGAAACCGCAGCGGTATTAACGCCCGTATGCCCGCCCATGACAAGGCACAGGGCCAGAATGGAAGCGTCCGTGCCAGCCAGGCTCTGCTCAAGTTTTGCCAGGGCATCAAGAAAGATGTCCACGCCCTTGTTGTGCATTTCATAGCGGCCAGAAATGGCGAAAATGCGTGTGTTGGCGGGCAGTTCGCAACGCAGAAAGCGGTTGGCGGCCTCCACTATGCGCGCCCGGTGTTCCTCCGGGCGGGAGCGTTCTACGGAATAATCGGGGATAACCCGCATATCCAGACCATTGGTGGTGATGACATCGGGCTGCCGCCCCAGCAGCACCGTGGATTCCTCGCCGGTGATGGGGCTGACGGTGGTAAAAACGTCCGCTTCGCGGGCGCTGGCCCCCTCAAGCGACCACTTGGCCGTGATGTTCAGGGCTGCGGCCTCGTTGGCGGGGTTGATGCTGCGCAGGTTGGAATAGATATCCCGCCCGGTTCCGGCCATGGCGCGCCCGAGCATGGTGGCGTGGGTAGTGAACACCGTGCCTATGCCGGGAGACAGTTTTTTGAGCGAAAGCAGGCCAGCGCCGCACATCCATTCGTGGAACAGGGCAACGCTGCGTCCTTCAAGGGGTTCGACCCGGCTTTCATGAATGGCCGCAATAACCGCACTGCAAGCCGTGGCGAACATGACGGGTTCAATATAGTCCCACCCGCCGGAAAGCGAATCCACACCGTAATTTTTCCACAGATCATACAAAAGCTGGTTGCTGGAATAACGCTTGGCAAAATCCACCAGAATGGCCTTGGGGCGACCGGGAATATTCCAGCGGCCCATGCGGCATTTGAGATCCTTTGTGGCAAATGCCAGGCGAAGCGAATCCCATATATTCTCGTCCGTTTCTTCAAAACCCACATTTTCAGCCAGGGACGGGCCAAGGAGAAAATAGTCCTCGCCAAACTGCTCTACAGCCTGCAATGCCTTGCTGCTGACCACAGAGTAAATGCCCCCCACCTTGTTGCAGACTTCCCAACTGACCTCAAACAACGTGACGGTGCTGTTATCGAAATTCATGTTTTCTCCTTATGGAAAGGCCGATTGGCTTAAACGGACGCACCAGTGCCGGAACGGACATTGCTCTTGCGTGCTCTGCGGGGCTTGAGTTCCTTGCCTGCCAGTTCTGCGGCTTCAAGTCGCAGCTCAAAATCTGCCAGCACATTCATATAGGTAATATAGGCGTCATAGGGGCTATCAAAGGGGCTGGGCCTGTCCTGCCTTGGGCCGGAAAACCACTTGGTGGACATGTGCCGGAAATGGTCGGCGGTTTGCAGGCGCTCGTAGTCGTGCAGCAGCATCTTGTCGCCGCTGGCGCTCACCCTGGCGGCCAGGCTGTAAAGCGTATGGATGGCGTCTTTCTGCATGTCGTTGCCAAGCCACGATGTCAGGTCGTGGCCGCTTTCTTCCCACGACACGAACTGGGGCACGTCCACTTCTCCGGCTGGAGCGCGCTTTCCGGCAATGGAGCCGGGCGTGGCAAACCTGAAGCGACTGTCGCGCAGCAGGGCCTCGGGCAGGGCCGACATAAAATCGAAGATGCCCGAATCCTGCCCATGCCGCAGACCGAATATATGAAAATCATTGTAAATATTGATCACATCCGCTTTTTCGCCCAAGCTGTGGCACCACGAGGCGAACTTGTCGGCAGTGAGCGGCCAGTCGTTCCACCCCCTGTCGCCAAAGCGCAGCCCCATGTCGTCGGAAAGGGACGTATTGCGAAGCAAAAGATTCATCTTGGGGGCGGAAACCGGGCGGTACACCCAATTGGGGCTGCGCCAGCCAAGCACCTGATCCGCACCCTCGGCCAGGGCGGTTTTAAAACCATGCTGCTGCAAGGCGGCGGCAAGGTCATTGTTGAACACGCATTCAGTATGCATGAAGGTGGTGGGCTTTTTGCCAAACAGTTTTTTGATGCGCGCGCTTTGCGCCTTGACCTGCCTGTCAAATTCCTCGCGTGAATACAGAAAGGCCAGCGAATGCGCCGAAGTTTCAGCGACAAATTCCACGCAGCCCGTAGCCGCAAGGGCGCACAGGCTTTCTGTCACTTCAGGGGCGTACTGCTCAAAAAGATCCAGGGCGGTGCCCGAAACGCACAACGACACCGCAAACGCCCCTTCATGGCGGCGCACAAGCCTGAGCAGCATTTCTGCGGCTGGCAAATAACACAGGCGCGCCGCGCGCAGCATGGTTTCGCAGTTGCGGTCATCGTCTTCGTAAACGGAGCTCTGCCCCATATCGAAAACCGTGTAGCGGCGGAACTGGTACGGTTCATGTATATTGAAACACAGACATAGCGCAGGCATCAGTGACCTCCAAGGACATCCCGGTAAATGGTCAGCAATTGGTCAGCGGCATTTTCCCATCTGATGGATTTCATTTCTTCGCGACAGTTTTTCACCAGCTCGGCGGCAAGGCAGGGATAACGCAGCACGGCGCAGATTTTGTCGGCCATGTCGCGCGTATCCCAAAAATCGGCCTTGAGGGCGTGCTCCAGCACTTCTGAAACGCCCGACTGGCGCGAAAGCAGCACCGGCACATCGTAAAGCATGGCCTCCAGCGGCGTTATGCCGAAAGGCTCGGAAACTGAAGGCATGACGTAAAGATCGCTGAGGGCGAACATGCGGTCCACATCCTCGCCGCGCAAAAATCCGGCAAAATGGAAGCGCCGCCCCATGCGCAACTGCCCTGCCCTGCGGATCAACGCTGGCAGCATGTCGCCGCTGCCAGCCATGAAAAAGCGGACATTGGGGATTTTTTGCAGCACAAGGCGGGCCGCTTCCATAAAGTATTCCGGCCCTTTCTGGAATGTCACCCGGCCGAGGAACAACACGCGCTTTTCATGCCGTATGCGTTGCGGCACAAGATAGCAGCGCCCGGCCTCATGCCGCGCAACGGCATTGTGCACCACCACCACCTTTTCGGGCGCTACACCGTAGCGGTCAATGACGGTTTTGCGGGTCAGGCGGCTTACGGCCACCACCACATCGGCTGCGTTCAGCCCGGCGCGCTCTATGCCCGCCACCTGTTCGTTGATGTTCAGGCCACTGCGGTCGTATTCCGTAGCGTGGATGTGCGCCACCAACGGTTTGCCAGTCAGCGCCCTGGCCATCATGCCCGCAGGATAGGTCATCCAGTCGTGCACGTGGATGACGTCAAACTGCTCCTGCACGGCAATGGCCCCGGCAAGACGGCTGTAACGCTGCACCTCGGCCATGAGGTCAGGCCCGTAACCGCCGTGCAGTTCAAACGTGATTTCGCCTTTGCAGGCGGCATGGCCCGCATGCGGTGCAAAGGCGCGCGTACTGGCCGCATTGCCTGGCTCATGCCGCAGATTTTCCAGCGCTTCGGCATAGCCCTTCGGCGTGAGGTAGGGAACAAGCGGACTTTCCACCGGCAGGCAGCGGATGCTGCTGGCCCAGAGTTCATGCCCGGCCTGCGTCATACTTTCCGCAATATGGGCCGCAACCGGAGTTCCGGAGGCCCCCCGCAGACGCAAAAAGCTGTTCTGCCCGCTGCCGCCTTCCACTCGTGGCAGTACAAAAATAATCTCCGCCCCTTTTTTTGCCAGAGCCTGCGTCATGCCAAAGCATGCCGTTCCCAGGCCACCGCTGATGTGGGGCGGAAATTCCCAGCCAAACATAAGCACTCGCATGGCGAAACCCTTATTCTTCACTGCCGGGCGCGGACACGCCCAGAGTCATGGTTGCCCTGCATACGCCGGTTTTGTCGCCGGATGCGGGATGGGCCAGACAATGCGCCACCCTTTGCTCCCATTGGGCGTAAACATCCGGCGCGGCCTTTTGCAGTTTTTTGAGCATGCGCAGGCACTCGGCCACGCTCCAGGCCTGGGCGGTGCAGCCGCCGGGATTATAAGGCGGGGAGCCGTCAAAAACTTCTGAAATGCTGCCAAGTCCGGCTTCGCAGAGATGCTGGCAAAACAGGGGCGTAACCATATCAAGCAACCCCTGAACAGCACCGTCCAGATCCCAGGCAGTGTGCAGCAGCGCATCTGTGTAATGGCCCAGCAGCCACGGCCAGGCCGTGCCCTGATGGTAGGCGGCATCGCGGCTCTCGCCATTGCCTTCGTACCTGCCTTTGTATGCGGCTGCGTCAGGGGCAAGGGTGCGCAGGCCAAAAGGCGTGAGCAGCCTGTTGCGCACGCATTCCACAACTTGCGGTTGAAAATCGTCCGCAAGCACGGCATGCGGCAGGGACACGGCAAATATCTGATTGGGACGCACGCTCCGGTCGAGCTGTCCGTCGCGCCACACGTCACCCAGATAGCCGCCCTCCTCGGTTGCCCAGAAGCGGAGCAAAAATGCATCGCGCATGACGGCTCGCTGCCGCTCGCCCGTGAGCAGCGGCTCCTGAAATGCGGCGGCAAGGCTGTCGGCAAAGGCAAGAGTGTTGTACCAGAGGGCGTTGATTTCCACGGGGCAACCGTGCCGGGGCGTGACCGGGCAGCCGTTCACCTGGGCATCCATCCAGGTGAGCTGGGTGTGGGCGTCGCCCGCATGCAGCAGGCCCTCGGCATCCACAAAGATGCCCATGCCCGGCCCCTTGCGGTAGCCCTTGATGATGGCTTTCAGGGCATCCCAGGCATGTTGCCGCGCCCAGGCCAGACCATCGGGAACAATGGCAATCGCCTGTTGCAGGGCAAAGGCATACCACAAGGATGCGTCTACTGTGTTGTAGGCATGCTCGCCCGACTCCGAAAACATGTTGGGCACAAGGCCATTGCGGATATGCCGCCCCACCTCGGCCAGAACGCGCAGACCAAATTCTTCGCGTCCGGCGTAAAAGGCCAGCCCCGGCAGACTGATGAGCGTGTCGCGCCCCCAATCGTCAAACCAGGGATACCCGGCAATCACGGTGGATCGACCAGAAGGCGTCGTTATGCAGAACTGGCCGCCAGCTTGCGCCAGTTGCCCGGCAAGGCCGCCGCCTGCAAGATGGGCATCTGTGTGGGCGCGGCTTTCCGTCTCCCACAGGGCGCGCAGGTTTTCTCCGCAGGCCTCCGTGCCAGCCGCCACATACACGTAACCGCCCTGAGGCAACGACGGCAGAGCTATTTCAAGCGTGCCGGGCATGAAGAGGTCTTCGCTGTCGTCAAAGCCACGCTCGCGCTCTTCAAAATATTCCACATTGCGGCACCAGTCCGGCTCGGCCACAAAACTGGCGGAGGCATGCTGCCTGCATTTTTCGCTGGTCGTCGCGCCCTCGGCATTCACAGCCATCGAGCAAGCCTTGCCTGAATCTCCGGCGGCCTGAATATACAGGGGCGGCAAGCTCTCATACGGACGGATGGAAAAACCACCGGGCACGGCAATGGTATCAGCCCGCAGGGCCGGGTTAGCCCGCGTGAGCGCGTGGATATTGCGGTAGGCAAGCAAGGGCTTGAGGCGCAGAGTAAGCGGGGGGATGTCCTCCGGCCCGCGCAGTTCATAGCGCACCAACAGCAGGCTTTTATCCCGCGCAAGCAGCATCTCGCGGCTCAGGCTGACTTCGCCCACCCGATAGGTACTCTGCGGCCACTGATCGAGCTGAAAGGCTTCAAGATACTCGTGCCCGTTGGGATAGAGCGTGCCGGGATGCTGACGGGTGGAAAAAAAGAATTCCCTGTCGCCGCCGCACACCGATTCCTCAAGGGCAGAGAGCAGCACATGCCGACCATGCGGCGTGTTGACGATAAGCAGGCCGTGATATTTGCGCGTGTTGCAGCACAAAATGCTGCTGCCGGAGCAGTCGCCCCTTTCGTTGGCGAGCAGCCACTCCCGGTGCAGCGCCCTGCGTGTGTTCTGGCAAGCTGCCTTGTCAAAGCTGAACCGCATACGGCCTCCTTGGCGCCCATTATGGAGCGCGACGGCGAATGCTGCGGAAAGACGAAGGGCGCAATCGCCGCCTGACCGCCAGACAGTGCTGGGCGGCCCAAGTTGCGGCAATGCTTGCAGGAAGGTACGGCGGAAAGGGCGCAGAGAGAAACTGAAACAGCCGAACCTCTGACCGCGAAAACCGCAACAGAAAAACATTTAAGAAAATAAAGGTCTTCTCTGTTTTTACAGTTTTACCTTATCCCATTATTTTTTGGCTGTCGAGCGCGTGTCACTTTTGTTTTCAGGTTTATCGTCTTAACGATGAGCAAAATGCGACATATTTGTTAGTTTGCTAATAATACATGAAGAATTTGACCAATCTGAAATAATCGTGTGAGCATCGTGTTACAATCGTCCAATTTATCGTGACGACCTGAGAATGTTCACACTGCTTTGCTGTATAAACCAGCCGCAAGTACTCATAGCTGATTACAACTGCCGCGCAAGGCCGCATGGTTATAACGCAGCCTTATTGCCCTTGCCGGGTTGCGTCTGTTTGCGCCAATGCGCGGCCCGGCAATACTGGGGGCTTTTTCTTTCTTCATTTTTAGGGTAAGCTTGTTCGTTGCTCACAATATTTGCATACCTGACGGGGGTAGTTCATGAAAGCACTTGGTCGTTGGCTTGGGGCTCTGGCCCTTACCCTGCTTGTGCCTGTTGCGGCGCTGGCTGGTGACATCAAGGTTGGCCTTATGTGCCCGCTTACGGGCAAATGGGCTTCCGAAGGCCTGGATATGAAAAACATCGTTACCCTGCTGGTTGACGATGTGAATGCCAAGGGCGGCATCAAGGGCCGCAAGGTTCAGCTGGTTGTCGAGGACGACGCGGGCGACCCGCGCACCGCCGCTCTGGCCGCGCAGAAGCTTGCTTCCGCCGGTGTTGTGGCCGTTATCGGCACCTACGGCTCCGCCGTGACCGAGGCCAGTCAGAGCATTCTGGACGAGGCTGAACTGGTGCAGATCGGCACTGGCTCCACCAGCGTGCGCCTTACGGAAAAAGGCTTGAAGCTCTTTTTCCGCACCTGCCCGCGTGACGACGCGCAGGGCAAATCTGCCGCCGAAGCCATCAAGAAGGGCGGCTACAAGGCAGTGGCCCTACTGCACGACAATTCTTCGTATGCCAAGGGCCTGGCGGAAGAAACCAAGGCAGTGCTTGAAAAAGACGGTATGAAAGTGGTGTTTTACGATGCTCTTACCCCCGGAGAGCGCGACTACACCGCCATTCTGACCAAGCTTAAGGCTGCCAATCCCGACCTTGTGTTCTTTACCGGTTACTACCCTGAAACCGGCATGCTGTTGCGGCAGAAAAGAGAAATGGGCTGGAACGTTCCCATGATGGGCGGCGATGCCGCAAACCATCAGGATCTGGTCAAGATCGCCGGTAACGAAGCCGCCACGGGCTATTTCTTCATCAGCCCGCCGCTGCCGCAGGATATGGACACGCCTGAAGCCAAGGAATTCCTCAAGGCCTTCAAGGCCAAGTACAATACCGTGCCTGTTTCCGTGTGGGCCGTGCTGGCTGGCGATGCTTTCAAGGTTATCGAAGGCGCGCTTGAAGCCGGCAAGGACACTCCCAAGGAAATGGCCGCATGGCTCAAGGAACTCAAGGGCATGCCCGGTCTTTCCGGCAACCTTGGTTTTGACGCCAAGGGCGACCGCGTGGGCGAGTTCTACCGCACCTACAAGGTTGACGCCACGGGCAACTTCGTTTTGCAGCCCAAGTAATGCGGCGCGGTCATTAGCCGCGCCCATGTTGCACAGATACACGCCCGGGGCATAAATACCCCGGCGAAAAGCGCAATCCCCTCGAGGACGCGTTCATTACGGCGGGCGACCGGTATCCCGGTCGCCCGCCAAATGCCGAGTACCAACGCCGAACATTATGGAACAATTTCTCCAACAGCTTTTGAACGGCCTGGCCGTGGGCGGCATCTACGCGCTTGTGGCGCTGGGCTACACCATGGTGTACGGCGTGCTCAAGCTCATCAACTTTGCCCACGGCGACCTGTTTACCATTGGCGCCTATCTGGGGCTTACCCTGCTTGTCAGCTGCAATATGGCAGGCGCGCTCAATCCGTTTTTGGCGGTAGCCGCCGTTTTTGTCATGGTGGCCCTGCTGGTGGCGATTATTGGCTTTTTGCTTGAGCGCACGGCATACCGCCCCCTGCGCAACGCCAATCGCCTCTCCGCCGTGGTTTCCGCCCTTGGCGCTTCCATATTTTTCCAGAACGCGGTCATGCTGATCTACGGCGCGCGCTTCTACGTGTACCCCGACTATCTGCGCCCCGACTTTACGGTGAGGATGCTCGGCCTTGAAGTGCCCGGCGTGCGGCTGCTGGTCATTGCCGCCAGCGTTGTGCTGATGCTCGGCCTCTGGGCCTTTATCCAGCGCACCCGCACAGGCGCGGCCATTCGCGCCGTGGCCATCGACCCCGGCGCTGCACAGCTTATGGGCATCAACGTTGACCGCATCATCTCGCTGGTCTTTCTTATCGGCCCCGGCCTTGGCGGCGCGGCGGGCCTGATGGTGGGCATCTATTACGGGCAGATCGACTTTACCATGGGCTGGTCGTACGGCCTCAAGGCCTTTACCGCCGCAATCCTGGGTGGCATCGGCAACATCCCCGGCGCCATGCTGGGCGGGCTTTTGCTCGGCGTTATCGAAGCCCTTGCCGCAGGCTACATAGCCATTGCCTGGAAGGACGCCATCGCCTTTCTGGTGCTCATTCTTATTCTGATTATCCGACCCACCGGCATTCTGGGCGAGCGCACGGCGGACAAACTATGAAAAAACTTCCGTGCAACTTCGCCGTGTATGCGGCTGCGGGCCTCTTTTTGTGCGCGTTGCCGCTCTTTTGCAATGCCTACTGGCTTGACGTGTGCGTGAGCATTGGCCTCTACGCCCTGCTGGCCCTTTCGCTCAACGTTATTCTGGGGCAGGCGGGCATATTCCACATGGGGCACGCCGCCTTTTTTGCCGTGGGCGCCTACACCACCGCCATTCTCAACACGGTCTGCCATTGGCCTGTACTATGGGTCATGCCGCTCTCCGGCGCGGCAGCGGCCATATTCGCCCTCATTGTGGCCCGCCCCATCATCCACCTGCGCGGCGACTATCTGCTGATCGTCACCATCGGCATTGTGGAAATTGTGCGCATTGCGCTTATCAACGATGTTTTCGGCCTCACGGGCGGCGCCAACGGCATTTTCGGCATCAGTCGGCCCATGTTTTTTGGCTTCAAGATCGTCAAGAGCATGCAGTTCTATTTTCTGGTCTGGGGCATGGTGGGCGCGAGCCTGCTGCTGTTCTACGGCCTGTGGCATTCCCGCTTTGGCCGCGCGCTGAACTTCATCAAGGAAGACGACGTGGCCGCAGAAGGCTGCGGGGTCAACGTCACCCATTACAAGCTGGCGGCCTTTGTGCTGGGCGCGTTCTGGGCGGGCATGGCTGGTACGCTCTATGCCGCAAAAATGACGACCATTGCGCCGGAATCGTTTAACTTCATGGAATCCGTGATCATCTTTGCGGTGGTCATTCTTTCCGGCGGCAGCCAGCTTGGCGTGCTTATCAGCGCGTTTCTTTTCATCGGCCTGCCCGAAGTGCTGCGCGAATTTTCCAATGCGCGCATGCTCATTTTCGGCCTTGCCATGATGGTTATGATGGTCTGGCGGCCTCAGGGATTATTGCCCCCGAGGCAGCGACGCTACAAGGTGGATGTGCCGCCTGCAGCTGCCAGCGACGGGAGGCCCGCATGACCCTGCTGCGCCTTGAAGAAATGAGCAAGATGTTCGGCGGCCTGATTGCCCTGAATGATCTTACCTTTGACGTGGACGCTGGCAGCATTGTAGGCCTTATCGGCCCCAACGGCGCCGGCAAGACTACCGTGTTCAACTGCATAACCGGCAACTATACGCCGGAATCGGGCCGTATCTTTTTTGACGGCAAATCCATTGCCGGGCTGCGCCCGCACAAGGTGGTGGAACTGGGCATCGCCCGCACGTTCCAGACCATCCGCCTCTTCGGTCGCCTTTCTGTGCTGGAGAACGTGCTTGCCGGGCGGCACTGCCGCATGAAATCCGGCCTGATATCGTGCATGCTGCACACTCCGGGCCAGCGTAAGGAAGAAAGAGCCGCCGTTGCCCGCTGTATGGAAGAGCTGGAATTTGTGGGTCTTGCCGATCGCTACACCGAGGCCGCTGGCGGCCTTTCGTACGGCAACCAGCGTTTGCTTGAGGTAGCCCGCGCCCTGGCCTCCGACCCCCGCCTCGTGATTCTGGACGAGCCCGCAGGCGGCATGAACGATCAGGAGACAGCCGCTCTGGTGCATACCATCCGGGCCATCCGCGACAGGGGTATCACCGTGCTGCTCATTGAGCACGACATGCGCCTGGTGATGAAAATTTGCGAAAAACTGGTGGTGCTGGAACACGGCACCATGATTGCCCAGGGCAAGCCCGAAGACGTGCGGCAGGATCCCGCCGTCATTGAGGCCTATCTGGGCGCAGACGACGAAAAGTGGTAAGCCATGTCCCTGTTGCAATTGTCTAATGTGCGCGTGCGCTACGGCAGTGTTGAAGTACTGCACGGCATCGACCTGAGGGTGGACGAAGGCGAAATCGTCACCATTCTTGGGGCCAACGGTGCGGGCAAAAGCACCACCTTGCTGTCCATCAGCGGGCTGGTGCGCCCCTTTGAAGGCGAAATCCTTTTTGAAGGACAAAACCTGCTGCGCCTGCCGAGCCACAGGGTCGTGGGGCTTGGCATTGCCCAGTCGCCCGAAGGGCGGCGTGTTTTCGGCATCATGAGCGTTCTGGAAAATCTGCGCCTAGGGGCATTCTGCATTGAAGACAAGGCTCGCCGCGAGCGCACGCTGGAATGGATTTTTGATCTTTTTCCGCGTTTGCACGAGCGCAAGGATCAGCTCGCGGGTACGCTCTCCGGCGGCGAGCAGCAAATGCTCGCCATAGGCCGCGCCCTCATGGCCGAGCCGCGCCTCCTGCTGTTGGATGAACCATCGCTGGGCCTTGCCCCGCTGCTGGTGCGCTCCATCTTTGAAACCGTGCGGGCCATCAACAAGAAAGGCGTGACGGTGCTGCTGGTGGAACAGAACGCCCGTGCAGCGCTCAAGCTTGCCACGCGCGGCTATGTGCTTGAAGTGGGGAGCGTTGTTATGGAAGACCGGGCCGAAAACCTCCTTGCCAATGCCAGCGTACGCGAGGCTTATCTGGGCGGTTAGATCAGACGGAGCGGTTGCTTTTTTACAACAGCCCGCAGAAGAACGAGATTCACGCGCCGCAGCCCGGCTGAAAAATTTTTCACTTCTTTTACTTGACAGAAAATTGCTTTCAACTATATTTTTCCATTCCAACGCGGCGGCCATTCCGCCGTTATTTTAGCAATACGGCGCTGCTGCGCATGGAGGTTTTGCTATGACCCCTCTGGAAAAAGCCACCAAAACCGCTGAAGGCGTGGTGGTCAACGGTTTTGTTCTTTCCCCGGTGGTTGAACAGTGTTCTGGCTGTGACCGCGTGCGCGAATTTGAAGGCGAAGAGTTCTGCTCCAGCTACCCTGTCCCTGCCAAAAAGTGGACTGCTGGCCGTTGCAACTTTGCCACGCACGTGAAGGCCTCTGTTGCCGCTGCCGCCAAGGTCAACCCTTTGAAGGCGTCCAAGCGCGCCGCCAAGGGTGGCCGCTAGGCCAACCAGGCTTACATCGGTTCCGACATGCCGCTGGCGGTCAGTTTGCGATCCTATCGCTACAGGCCGGTTCAACAACGGTCATGCCGGGGCTGAAGACTTTTTCAAGGGGCTGCGCGAGCAGCCTCTTGCGCGTTGTAACGCCATACGGGAAAACCCATGTTCAAGACACTCGACACATTGTTGCGCGGGCTGGCCGGGCGGGAAGACCGCGTTGCGGAGCTTCAGGCCGTTCTTACGGCATGCCAGGCTCTTGGCCCGGACAACGGCGGCCAGGGCGAAATGGAAAAGGTGCGCTGCATCACCAACTGGCTCAAAGCCTGCGGCGTAACCGCCCTTTCACGCGTTGACGCGCCGGACCCGCGCGTTACCGATGGTCAGCGTCCCAACCTTGTGGCCCGCATCCCCGGCAAAAGCAGCCGCACCCTCTGGCTTTTCGGGCATACGGACGTGGTGCCTCCGGGCGACCTCGCAGCCTGGAGCAGCAATCCCTGGCAGGTGCGCCGCGAAGGTGATTTTCTGTACGGACGCGGCGTGGAAGATAACCAGCAGGCCATAGTCAGTATGCTGCTGCTGGCGGAAGAAGTGCTCTCTCAGGGCATTACCCCCGAGCTTTCACTTGGTCTTGTTTTCATGGCAGACGAAGAAACCGGCAGCCTTTACGGCCTGGAGCACCTGCTCAACACAGCCCCGCATTTTTTTAATCCCGACGATCTCTACATCGTGCCGGACGCCGGTTCGTCCAAAGGCGATGTCATTGAAATCGCAGAAAAAAGCCAGCTCTGGCTCAAGGTGCAGACCACGGGCATCCAGTGCCACGGCTCCACGCCGCAAAAGGGCCGCAACGCTTTTCTGGCGGGGGCGGACATGGCCCTCTCGTGCCATAATGCTCTGCGCTCCGCCTTTGCCGATGCCAACCCCCTGTTTGACCCGCCCTATTCCACCTTTGTGCCGGGCAAGCATGAGGCCAATGTGCCGAACATCAACACCGTTCCCGGCAATGATGTTTTTTACATTGACTGCCGCCTCCTGCCCCATGTGGATATGGACAACGTGCTTGCAAAGATGCGCGAAGTGGCCGCCGAAGTGGCGGAAAAGCACACGGTGCAGATACAAGTGAGCGTGGTGCAGCGGCAGGACGCCACGGCCATACCGCAAACCGGCACCGTTGTTACTGCGCTCAAGGCCGCCATCGCCCGCATTTACGGCGTTCAGGCACAGGCCGTGGGCATAGGCGGGGCAACCGTTGCTGCTTTTTTGCGGCAAAAGGGCCTGCCCGCCGCCGTGTGGGGCTGTCTTGAAAACACCTGCCACCAACCGGACGAACGCTCCTCCATCACCGCTACCATCAAGGATTCGCAGGTGTTTGCCCACATCCTCATGAACGCAGCCCATGTCTGATTCCATATTTGACTGCATTGTCGCTGGCGGCGGCCACGCTGGCAGCGAAGCCGCCGTGGCCCTCGCCCGCATGGGGCATAGAGTGCTGCTTATCAGCGGCAACCTCGACCGGCTGGGCTACCTCTCGTGCAACCCCGCCATTGGTGGTCTGGCCAAGGGCCACATGGTGCGCGAAATTGACGCCCTTGGCGGCATGATGGGCCTGTGGGCTGATGCTGCGGGCATACAGTTTCGCGTGCTGAACATGAGCAAGGGGCCTGCGGTGCGGGCCACACGCGCCCAGATCGACCGCGAGGCCTACCAGCGCGTGCTCAAAAAAACGCTCTACAACACGCCCGGCCTGCGCATCTGGCAGGATTCCGTGGTGGACGTGACCACCAATGACGGTTGCGTCACTGGCGTGCGCACAGCCCAGGGGCTGACCTTTGCAGCGCGCCATGTGCTGCTGACAACGGGCACCTTTCTGGACGGGCGCATCCACATGGGCCTTACCAATCTGCCCGGCGGCAGATTGGGCGATGCTCCGGCGCTGGGCCTCTCAGACAGCCTGCGCAGCCTCGGCCTCACCCTTGGCCGCCTGAAAACCGGAACCACGCCCCGCATTCTCAAATCATCCATCGACTATTCGCAGCTCGAGGAACAGCCGGGCGACACGCCGCCTCCGGGCTTCAGCTTTCACGGCCCCGGCCCAGCTCTGGAACAGGTGTCGTGCCATGTGACGTGGACAAACGAACGCGCGCACGAAATCATCCGCAGCGGCTTTGACCGCTCGCCCATGTTCACGGGCGTCATCAAGGGCACCGGGGCGCGCTACTGCCCTTCCATTGAAGACAAGGTGGCCCGTTTTCCGCACCGGGAGCGGCACCAGATTTTTCTGGAGCCTGAGGGACTCAACAGCTCAGAGGTGTACGCCAACGGCATTCCCACCAGCCTGCCCCTCGATGTGCAGCTCGATATGGTTCACGCCCTCAAAGGGCTGGAAAACGCAGTAGTGCTGCGCCCCGGTTACGCCATTGAATATGACTACGCCAACCCCATCCAGTTGCGCCCCACCCTTGAAACCAAGGCCGTGCCGGGATTGTGGCTTGCGGGGCAGATCAACGGCACGTCCGGCTACGAGGAAGCCGCAGCGCAGGGCCTGTGGGCCGCGCTGAACATCTCGTGCGCCATGCGTGGTCTTGCCCCTTTTACGCCGGGGCGTGATCAGGCCTATATGGCTGTGCTTGTTGATGATTTGGTTACGCTCGGCACTCAGGAACCCTACCGCATGTTCACCTCGCGCGCGGAGCACAGGCTGCTGCTGCGCGAAGACAATGCCGATACGCGGCTGACCCGGATTGGCCGTGAACTTGGGCTTGTGAGCGACGAACAGTGGCGCGCGTTTTGCATAAAACAGGAGGCCGCCGAACGTTTCAGGGAATATCTGGGCAAAAAGCGCATACCCGGGCACAAATTGCCCGAGGATGCACCCGAGGCGCAGTTGCCTGTGGGCAAGACTCTGGCAGAAGCCCTGAAACGCCCGGATGTTGACCTGGACTCGCTTGAAGCCATGCTGACCGCGACCCAACACGAAGCGCTGGCCGAGACCGGGGCTGATCTGGCTGCGGCCAGAGCTGCCGCCGGAACCGGCGCCTGTGAGAGCGTGCAGACAGAAATCAAGTATGAGGGCTATCTGGCACGTCAGCGTGAACTTATCGCCCGCTCGGCCAAGCTTGAGGCAACGGCCTTGCCCCCGCAACTCGATTATGCCAAAGTAGCTGGGTTATCCCATGAAGTGGTAGAAAAACTGGACAGGGTGCGCCCTTGCAGCCTCGGGCAGGCCGGACGGATATCCGGCGTAACCCCTGCGGCGGTTGCATGCCTGGAGGTTCACCTCCACAAACTTGGATTGCTGCGCCCTGAAAAATACCCCAATGGCGCTGCTGCATCCCCGCAGTGAGGGATGACGCCACACAACTGTTGACATCGGTGAATCTATGACGGGCACCCAACTTCTTATTGTTGTCGGCATTCTGCTTGCGGCGCTTTGCGCCACGCTCGTCTCGGTCAAAGGCCGGTTGCAGAGCATGCGCCACGCGGCAAAGCGTGCGGAAATCATCCGCCGCATGCTTGAGACTGCGCAGGAACAGAACGAAATATTCGACCTTAACGTTGAGGAACTCCACAACAGCAAGGGCATGGCTGGCACCCTCGCCAGGATACTTTCCACCCAGCTTGAGATGGAAGTTCTTTCCTACGTATCACGTGAGCTTGAAGGCACCCCGGTGGAAGTATTCTTTCGCGCCACCCTGCCCGAAGGTCCTTCCTTTTTTAAATTCCAGACCCAGATTGTCCAAGTGAAGGGCGCGTACGACAAATCGCGCCTTCTCCTTGCCATGCCAAAGGATATAGACGCCGGGCAAAAGCGCCATTTCATCCGCGTAAAACCACCCAAGGATCTGGTGCGCGTTATCGGCGTGTGGGAGATGGATCCCGCCAAGCCCATGCCCCGCAACACGGCTGAAATCGGCAGACCCCTGCTGCATTACAAATCCGGCATGGAAAACGAGCTTGTGCAGGTGGCCGACATTTCCGCCACAGGCATGGCCCTGCGCTTTCCCACCGAATCGCTGGAAGACAAGCCAGTTGACCTCGACAAAGGTTCCCAGTTACTTTGTCTCATCATCTATCAGATGAGCAAGGAAGACCGCGTGGTCACATTCTGGTGCACCTGTGACGTGCTCAATATCCGCATGCAGAAAGAACCCACCCCGGCTCTGGTTCTGGGGACAGAATTCAGCAACTGGGCGGTTCTGGAACAGGGCAAGGCCGATATCAACTGGTTCCACAGCACCCCCAAAAGCGGTGTTTCGCCCATTACCCAGTGGGTGATGCAAATGGATATCCAGCAGCGCAAGCTGACTGGCTAAGGCATATTGACAGTAAAAACGTGAAAATACGTTAGCAGGAAAATTCTGCCGTGGCGGTTGCACCGCAGGCAAACGCGCGCGGCGCGTAGTGAGTACGCCAACCTAGGAGGTTATTTTGGACGGCGGCACGGAAGGTCACAGTACCATCTGGTCGCGCCTGAGCAGACTGTTCGGGCACGACGATCAGGAATCTCTCGAAAAAGCCATTCTGGAAGCACGAGCCGACGGCGAGGTGGAACCCTACGAGGAATCCATGCTCCTTGGCATCCTGCGCTTCAACGATCTTCAGGTGCAGGACACCATGATCCCCCGCACCGATATAGACTGCGTTCCCGATGACATGCCGCTTCAGGAAGTGGCGCGCATCATTGTGCGCTCTGGTCATTCGCGCATTCCCGTATACAAGGACACCCGCGACAATATCGTGGGCATTCTCCACGCCAAGGATGTTCTCAGCAGCCTGCTGGATCAGGGGGATCACGCCCCCGCTGTTTCGCGGGTCATGCGCGAGCCTTTCTTTGTGCCCGAGACCAAGTCCATCCGCACCCTGCTGCAGGAATTTCGCGCACGCAAACAGCACATTGCCATTGCGCTTGACGAATACGGCGGCACATCCGGCCTTATTACCATCGAGGATGTGCTGGAAGAAATCGTGGGTGATATTGAAGACGAACACGATGCCCCGCGTCAGGAAGACATCCGCCCCCTCGGTGAAAACGTTTACGAACTCACAGGCCGCGCCCTGCTGGAAGACATTGAAGACTTGGGCGTTGATCTGGATTCTGACGAGGTGGACACCATCGGCGGCTACCTGAGCATGGAGGCGGGGCACGTCCCCGGCCCCGGCGAGCGCTTTACCCTGCGCGGCTGGGCCTTTACCGTACTTGAAGCTGACAGGAAGCTTATTATCCGCCTGCGCATGGAACCTGCTGACCACGCCGCGCCCGCTCCGGCCACGGAAGAGGAAGAAGCGGCAAAAGCATGAAGCTGTTCCGTCCTGAAGCGCCAGGGGCCACGCAGCGCGGCTGGGTCTTGTGCCTTGCTGCCGCACTAGGTCTGTGGCTGGGTTTTCCCAACGATCTTATCAACTTTCCTCCACTGGTGTTCCTGTGGCCTGTGGCGCTGGCATTGCTTGGCCGGGAGGCCGCAAGCCGCGCCATTGCCTTGCGCATGGGCTGGATTGGCACCATTGCGGGCGGCATGGCAGCGCTCTACTGGCTCACCCTGCCCGTACACAACGTGGGCGGCCTGCCCTGGCTGCTGGCCGTTCCCTGCGCGCTGTTCATCGTGACCTGCATTGGCAGTGCCGGCGGCCTGTTTGCCCTCGCGGCTCATATGTTCCGCCACAGGCCCGCCTGGGTGCAGGCCGTACTGCTTGGCCTCTTGTGGTATCTGCTTGAAGCAATCTATGCCCTTGCCCTGGGATTCCCCTGGCTGGACATGGCCGGGGCTTTGTCCCCCTGGCCCATACTGGTGCAGGCTGCGGACATGGTGGGCGGTTACGCCCTTACTGGAGTGTGGAGCATGGCGGCCCTGCTGTGCGGCCTTGCCTTTGCCTGCGGGCCCCGGCGCTTCTGCCCCGACCGCGCAAGCCTGATCCCCGGCCTTGTGCTCACGATTGCCCTGCTGTGCTACGGTGGCTGGCGGCTTTACGCCAACCCGATGGTCACAGAGCCTACCGGGCCGGACAGCGTGGATGTGCTCTATGTGGAAGGCAACGTTGACCAGAACCAGAAGTGGGTTCCCGCTTTTCAGCGGCAGACTGTGGATCTGTATCTGGGCCTGACGTATCAGGGCCTTGCGCAAAAACCCGATGCCCGCCCCCTCATTGTGTGGCCGGAAACAGCCATGCCTTTCTTTTTTGAGGTTAATGCCCTGCATGCCCCGCGCATTCGCGAGCTGGCGGCCCGCAGCGGTAGCCCTCTGCTGTTTGGTGCGCCGGGCCTCGAGCGCCACCCAGGCAAAAAAGATCCCGATGTTTTCAACCGGGCCTTTTTACTGAACCCCAAGGGCGATACTGTCGGATATTACGACAAGGAACATCTGGTTCCCTTTGGCGAATATCTGCCGGAA
Organism: Desulfovibrio sp. UIB00; assembly: GCF_022508225.1. NCBI lineage: Bacteria > Pseudomonadati > Thermodesulfobacteriota > Desulfovibrionia > Desulfovibrionales > Desulfovibrionaceae > Desulfovibrio > Desulfovibrio sp. UIB00. The sequence goes on from NZ_JAETXJ010000012.1 coordinate 46,810, forward strand.
TGGCTCAACTGGGGATTTCTGGAAGCATTGCTGCAAGGGGTTGGCGTGTACCAGACTGGCACCGCTGTCGCCCCGCTGCGGCAGGACAATCTTGCTCTGGGAATGCTCATCTGCTATGAGGGAATATTCCCGTGGCTTGCCCAGAACCGCGTGGCGGATGGGGCAAATATTCTTGTAGATATCAGCAATGACGGCTGGTTTGGCAACACTCCGGCGGCACGGCAGCATCTCTACCTCACTGCCTTGCGGGCCGTGGAGCAGAACCGCTGGATATTGCGCGGCACCAACACGGGTATTTCTGTTGTGGTGGACCCGCGCGCCCGGCTGACCATGCACGGAGGCCAGTTCAAGGCTCAGGCCGTCTGGGGCAAGGCGGCGCTTGTGACTGCGCCAAGCCTGTTCCACAGTATTTCGCCCTGGCTTATGCCCGGGGCAGCCCTGGCATTTCTGGCCCTGCTGCTGCTCGGCCCCGGCGGCAGGTTTGCAAAAGATCGCGACAAAGCCGCCAGCTGTTCCTGATTTTTTGGTCTTGCGCGGTCAACGCCGCGCGCATGGGGAGGTGCATCCTCCCGGTTGCGCGGTTTTACGCCTCAGACCATTCACCTTAACCCCCATAGTATCCACAATGTTGCAACTCAGTGATCTGCGCGCCGCATGCCAGCCCCTTTCCCAACGTTTCGCCACCCTCTGGGGGCGTCTTTGACGTTGCCGCCAGCCAGAAGCGCCTGCAGGACATCGAACACGAAATTTCCCGCCCCGGCGCATGGGACAATCCCGAAGCGCTGACTCCTGTTTTGCAGGAAAAAAGGCGTCTTGAAGAAGAAATTGAGCGTCTCAGCCGCCTCAAGACTTGCCACGACGACATGAACGAATGGCTGGCCCTGGCCTCTGAAAGCGAAGACCCCGAAGCTCTGGAATCCCTTGACCAGCAGAACCGCGATCTTGCCGCCCTGCTGGACGAAACCGAGCTTGTCATGCTGCTTTCCGGCGAGGAAGACAATCAGGACGCCATCCTTGAAATCCACCCCGGCGCTGGCGGCACAGAGTCGCAGGACTGGGCCGAAATGCTGCTGCGCATGTATACCCGCTGGGCCGCGCGCCACAAGTACACAGTGGAAGAGCTGGACTACCTGCCGGGCGACGAGGCGGGCGTTAAAAGCGTTACCCTGCGCATTGCCGGGCCGCATGCCTTTGGCTTTCTCAAAAGCGAGCGCGGCATCCACCGACTTATCCGTATTTCGCCTTTCGATTCATCGGGCCGCCGCCACACCTCCTTTGCATCTGTGGATGTGATCCCCGACGTGGGCAACGATATTGAGCTGGACATCAAGGAATCCGACATCCGCGTGGATATTTTCCGCTCCAGCGGCCCCGGCGGGCAGAGCGTCAACACCACAAGTTCTGCCGTGCGCGTGACCCATATTCCCACAGGTGTTACTGCCCAGTGCCAGAACGAAAAATCTCAGCACCACAACAAGGACACGGCCATGCGCGTTTTGCGCGCCCGCCTCTACAACATCGAGCTGCAAAAACGCGATGCTGAGCGGCAGGCGGAATACGCTGGCAAGGACGCCATCGCCTTTGGCAGCCAGATCCGCACGTACACCTTGCAGCCCTACAGGCTGGTCAAGGATCACCGCACCGGCTCCGAAGCCGGAGATGTGGAAGGCGTTTTGAACGGTCAGATCGACCAGTTCCAACACGATTACCTGCTGCACCGCCATGAGCAACAACGCTGATTTTGACGCACTTGCCAACGAGCTGCTTGCCTTGCGGCAGGCAGACGGTACAGCTTCGCGCAGCAGCGGCGAATCTGTGCTGGTGGCTCGGCTGCTGCCGGGTTTCAACGTCAGCAGGTGGCAGGAATTTTTGCGCCGCTACCCCACAGGGCGCTGGTGCGCCCTGCCTGCCAGCCCCGGCCTTTTGCCGGAACTTGGCGGCGGCCCCAGCAATGCCCCCGGGCACCTTGCCCACCTGCTCATGGCCGAGATGTTTACGGTACAGATAAGCCGCGAACTCTTGCGCCTTTCCCGTACCGGGGGCGATCTGGCGGTGATTGAAGCTGTTATTTTGGACAAGGCGCATCTGGACGAGGCCTCGGTTCAGGCGCTGGAAACCCTGCTTGTGGACTGCCTGCGGCAGTGCCGCGAGGAATGCGACACCCTTGGCTGTACCGGCCTTGGGCGCTTTGCCCTGCTCTTGCCCGGCGTCAGCGTGCTGCGCGCACGCCTGATGGCCGAGCAGATTCAAAAAATCTTTGCTGTCCGCGTAGCGGAAATTCCCATTGCCAGCAAAAGCAGGCATGCGGCAAAGGCCAATTGCGCCTTGGGCATAGCCTGCGCCGATCAGGGGGGCAGACCAACCCCCGAGGCCCTGCTGGGCAAGGCCGCACAGGCCACGGACGAGGCTCTGGCCCAGAAACACGGCCACATTTGCATAGCGGGTGGTGCAGCCCTTGACGCCAGAACCACCCTTGTACATTCCAGCGAAAAACGATTTCTCTTCTTTGGGGGAAACTGATGGCAAATACGACATTGAGCGTTGCCCTGCTGAGCGGCAAAGGCGGGGTGGGCAAAACAAACATGTCGCTCAATATAGCCTGCGCCCTGCACCAGCAGGGATTTAAAACCCTGTTGATGGACTGCGATCTGGGCCTTGCGAACCTTGACGTGCTGCTTGGCATTACGCCGGAAGGCAACCTCCAGACAGCCCTCTTGGGCGAAGCCGATGTATCGGACGTGCTCTGCCAGATTGATGGTGAGGATTTTGCCGTGCTGCCCGCAGCGTCTGGTGTGCCGGAACTGACCGAGCTGCAACCCGAGGCGCGCGACCTGCTGCTCTCCCGGCTGGAACCTGTGCTGCACAAATATGATTTTGTTTTCATGGATATCGGCGCAGGCATTTCCGGCACAGTGCAGACCTTTGCCGCCATGGCCTCGGTGCGTGTTGTTGTCATCACGCCCGAGCCTACGTCCCTGACCGACAGCTACGCCCTCATCAAGGTGCTCAACAGCCGTTACGGCCTGCGCGACTTCATGGTGCTGGTCAATCAGGCCACCTCCCAGGCCGAGGCAAAATCTTCATTCGACAAACTTTCCGGCGCGTGCAAACATTTTCTGCACATAGAGCCTGTTTTGCTGGGGCATGTGCGCTCCGACAAAAAATTGCCAGAGGCAGTCTGCCTGCAAAAGCCGCTGATGATGCACTCTCCGGGCAGCCCCGCTGCGCTGGATTTGCAGAATATGGCCTCGCGCTTGCAGCGCATCAGGCTGGGAATGCTTGACTGGCTTGGATCGCGCAACATTTTGCAGCCGGTTCCGGTTCAGGACTAGATTTTTTGTCAAACTGTTTACCTTGTCTGAGAAAAGGTATAGGGTTGAATTACTAATAAATGCCCGACGTTGTCGCCCTGTCGGGCAAACTTGTAACGCGGTCACGGAGGCATGATGAACAAGAGCGAGCTTATCAAGGCACTGGCCGACGAAACCAACATTCCTCTGGACGACGCGTCGTTGGTGGTCAACACCTTCTTCGACGCAATGAAAAAATCTCTGCTTTCCGGAGAGCGTATTGAAATACGCGGCTTCGGCAGCTTCAAAATCAAGGAGTACGAAGGCTACGCTGGCCGCAATCCTAAAACCGGCGAAAGCGTCGTTGTTGAATCGAAACGCCTGCCCTTTTTCCGAGCGGGCAAGGAATTGAAAGAATTTATCAATCAGTAAGGCCGTAACGCGCTGCCGAACCTGAGGCCCGTGCGGGGCCGCCTGCCTGCGAGGGCCAAACCTTCGCGCGGGCTTTTGTTCGCTTTTTGCAGCGCGCTGACACACAGGAGTCTGTAATGCAATTTTCAGGTGCATTGACCGCGCTTGTAACCCCGTTCAAGAACAACGCTCTGGACGAAGAAGCATACCGCGCATTTATTGAACACCAGATCAGCGAAGGCATTCACGGTCTGGTTCCCTGCGGCACCACGGGCGAATCCGCCACCCTGACCCATGAGGAACACGAAAGGGTCATTGAAATATGCATAGATCAGGTCAAGGGGCGTGTTCCGGTACTGGCGGGCGCGGGTTCCAACAACACCATGGAAGCCATCCGCCTGACCAAGTTTGCGCAAAAGGCCGGGGCCGACGGCGCGCTGCTCATCACCCCCTATTACAACAAGCCCACTCAGGAAGGCCTGTACCAGCACTTCAAGGCCATTGCCCAGGCAGTGGACATGCCCCTGGTGCCCTACAACGTGCCGGGTCGCACGGGTTGCAATCTGCTGCCCGCCACTCTGGCCCGTATGGCGCACGACTTTCCCAACATTGTGGGCGTCAAGGAAGCCACCGGCGACCTGATTCAGGGCAGCCGCGTACTTGAAAGCTGCCCCGAAAACTTCAGCGTTCTCTCCGGCGATGACTTTACCGCTCTGCCCCTCATGGCGCTTGGCGGCAAGGGTATCATTTCCGTTACCTCAAATCTTGTGCCAGGGCGCGTAGCAGACATGTGCAATGCCTTCAACAAGGGCGACCTCAAGGAAGCTGCGCGCATCCATCACGCGCTCTTCCCCCTGCACGATGCCCTGTTTTTTGAGAGCAATCCCATTCCGGCCAAGACGGCCCTTGCGCTCATGGGCCGCATGGAAGCGGAAATCCGCCTGCCCTTGTGCCCCATGGCCGAGAGCACCAAACAAAAACTCATTGAAGTGCTGCGCCAGCAGAACCTCATCTAGCCTTGTTGCATCAGATATGACAAAGCCCCCGAGCCTCGCAGGTTCGGGGGCTTTTGCGTTCAGCCTGCAATAACAGTCTGATATCAGGCGCGGTCTTCAGGGCCAGCGGTATCGTCTGCCGCATCATCAGCCGCATCGTCTGCGTCCGCGTGCATGGCGGAAACCGACGAGGTACTGGACGCGAAGTCAGCCATACCAGCTGACTGGACCGCGCCGCCAGTGCGCGCCCCTTCGCCGCGTTCTTCACTCTTGTGCTTCACGCTTTCGCCCTGGCTGATAAAGTAGACCTGCTCCGCAATGTTGATGGAACGCCGCCACACGCGTGTAAGCGAGCGGGTCACAAGTATGATGTGCATGGCCTGATAGGGATCCAGCGAGGCATCAGGGTCAGAAAGGCTTTCCATAATCTGCTGGATGATGCGCACTTCGCTTTGCACGGCTTCTTCATCACCGCGCAGCATATGCAGGGCGTCTTGCGCATTGTTTTCACGGAACACACGCACGGCGCGGTCAAAAGCCTCGCTGGCCTTGTAGTACATTTCGCGCACATGGGGGATCACCCCAAAGCCAGGCTTGTCCTGCATCAAAATAGCCTGCTCGGCCATGCTCACGGCTTCGTCGCCAATGCGCTCAAGATCAACCACCATACGCAGAGCGCTGACCACAAAACGCAGATCTCCGGCAACGGGCTGTGTGCGGGCAAGCAGTTGCAGGGCCATCTCGTCAATTTCATTTTCCAGAGCGTCAATGGCGGCATCGTTTTCAATGACTGATGCCGCGCGGCCCGGATCACCAGCCGCCATGGCCTTGCCGGCGTCTTCCAGGGCAATGCCCACGCTGGCGCACATGACCAGCAGCCTGGTGCGCAGTGATACGAGCAGTTGTTGCAAATAATTGGCCTGTTGCTGCATGATCGTTCTCCCGGAACAATTACGCTTGAATGTGAACTGCCCGCGCTCTCAAGTGCGCGCTGGCAGCGCCTGAACATGACGGCCTGACGGCTGCGAGAGCAGGCGGTTAGCCAAAACGGCCTGTAATATAATCTTCCGTCTGCTTCTTGGCCGGTCTGGTGAACATGACATCCGTGGCGTTGTGTTCAATAAGCCTGCCCATGTAAAAAAATGCCGTGTAGTCAGAAACGCGGGCCGCCTGTTGCATGTTGTGCGTAACAATGATGATGGAAAGCGATTCGCGCAATTCGCGGATACTTTCTTCAATCTTTTGCGTGGCGATGGGGTCAAGGGCGCTGGCGGGTTCGTCCATAAGCAGCACTTCCGGCTCCACAGCCAGGGCGCGGGCAATGCACAGGCGCTGCTGCTGCCCGCCGGAAAGCCCAAGCGCCGGGCTTTGCAGGCGGTCTTTGACTTCTTCAAAAATGGCGGCCCGGCGCAGGGAAAGTTCCACTTTTTCAGCAATCAGGCTTTCGTCCCGCAGGCCATTGACGCGCAGGCCGTAGGCCACGTTTTCGTAAATGGTTTTAGGGAAGGGATTGGGCTTCTGAAAGACCATGCCCACGCGGCAGCGCAGCGAAACCACATCTGTATCGGGACGGTTCACGTCCTGACCATCCAGAAGGATTTCGCCTTCTACGCGCGCGCCGGGAACAAGGTCGTTCATGCGATTCAGACAGCGCAGAAAGGTTGATTTGCCACAGCCCGAGGGGCCAATCAGGGCCGTAACCCTGCGCGGCTCAAAATTCAGGCTTACTTCGTGCAGGGCCTTGTTTTGCCCGTAGTATACACTGACGTTGCGTGCCAGCAGATGCTCGTTCATGAAAGTGCCGCTCCGTAAACGGAAGATAGGGTGAAAACAAGGGCCGTGCTGCCGTCCTGCGCCGGGCTTTCCGCCCGGATGCGGCCACCGTGCCGTTCAACAATGTGTTTGCAGATGGCCAGGCCAAGACCGGTAGTTGCCTGCCCCCTGTGCCGCTCCACCTGATAAAAACGTTCAAAAATGCGCTCCAGATCGGCCTTGGGAATACCGGGGCCGTCATCCACCACGCGAAAGACCACATCCGGGCCGCTCACGCGCGCGCTGATGCGCACATCGCCGCCTTCCGGCGCGTAACGTCCCGCGTTTTCAATAAGGTTTCTGAACACCTGCGCCAGATGCGGCTGGCTTGCCATCACGCGGCAGTCTTCGGGGATATCCACAACCACCGAACACTTCCGGCGCTCAAGCACTTCGCGGCACATACCCGTTGCCTGCGATACGGCATCGCGCGGATCCATGGGGCTGAGTTCCAGACTGCCTGTCTTGCCCTCCAGTCGGGCAAGGGTGAGCAGATCATCCACCATACGGCTAAGGCAAACCCCGTGTTTCAGAATGATTTCGCCAAAGCGGCGACATTCTGGCGAGGCATCCAAGCTGATAAGGGTTTCAGCATAGCCCTGAATGGCTGTCAGCGGGGTGCGCAGCTCATGCGACACATTGGCCACAAAATCGCGGCGCACGCGCTCCAGGCGCATAAGCTCGGTAATATCGTGGAATACCGCCACCGCGCCCACGCCGGTCTGGCCCAGATGCTCAAGGCCGCAGGGGCGGGAGATGCAAACCGACATGACCTGTCCGGACGAAAGCTCAAGTTGCAGATACCGCTGCTCCCGATTGAGTGTTGGATCTTCGCCTGTAGAAGCGCTCTCGTGTTCCGCAGCGAAGGCACCACTGTTTTGTACCGCGTCTGCCGGGGTTGCCCCAGAACTGTGCGCAGAACCTGGCGCAGAAACGGGTACCGGGCAGGCGGCCATGGCGGCATCCACAGCGGCCTGCAACTGCGGCGAAGGAATGACTTCCACCACCTGCGCGCCCAAGGCCGATGCCGCAGCAGGAAATTCACGAGCCAACGCGCGGTTGCAGCGGCGAATGCGCCCGTGCGGGCCCAGCACCAGTACGCCGTCGCTCATGGTTTCCAGTATGCTTTCAAGCTGGGCCGTCTGCTCCGCTGCCGTGCGCACATGGTCTTCAATATTCTCGGCCATACGGTTCACGGCTTCAGCCAGCGGGGCAAATTCCCTGCCGGGAATGCGCCGCAAACGCCGCTGAAAATTCCCCAGTGAAATGGCTTCCACCACAGAGACCATCTGTGAAAGTGAATTGCGCAGCGCGCCGGAGAGCAGGCCCGCGAGAATCAGCGAGAGCACCAGCGTTACAATGCCGATTCTGGTAAATACAGCTACGCGACTTTCAATTTCCTGTTGCAGGTTGTTCAGCGGCAGGGCAATACGCAGCAGCCGCGCGTCATTCACGCGCACCGAGGCATACGCCATATCTGTGCCCAGCGTACCGCTCGAACGCACGGAATATCCCTGCCCGCCCTGCATGGCAGCCCGTACCTCCGGCCTGTCCGCATGGTTGTCGAGCTTGGAAACCGGCTGCGCGCCCGGCGCAGTGTCGGCCAGCACGTTGCCGTTGTTGTCAAGGAGCGAAAGCCGTTCCTGCGGCATTTGCAGTATGCCTGCCAGCTCGCGCAGGCCCTCAGGGTTCGCCCCTGCCTTGTCAAGAATGGCGGCAGACAGCGTAGTTTCGCGCAGCAGCCTTTCACGGGCCGCGTCAACCTGGCTCTGCTCAAAGGAAGCCCTGCCGTAATAAACGGCTATTCCCGAAGCAATGAGCGCTGCGGCAAGCACGCTGCAAAAAATTCGTGTTCTGAAAGAAAGCATGGTTTTTCTCGCTCGTAACATGCTGTCGTGGGCAATTACATTTTAAGGATGTGCAACCTCAAAACGATCAAACGATGACACTGTCGGCCATCAGCCAGGCATACCGCCCTGTTCCCGTCGCTGCGCCTTATTCCTTGATGCGGTAGCCAACGCCGCGCACAGTCTCCAGCATGGGAGCTGCCTCGCCCAGCTTGGCGCGCAGCCTGCGCACATGCGTATCCACGGTGCGGGCATAGCCTTCAAAGGAATACCCCCAAACGTTGTTGAGAAGCTGCTCCCGGGTACGGACTGATCCGGCATGCCGCAGCAGGTCTTCAAGCAGCCGGAATTCCGTTGCTGTGAGGCTCAACAGCTCGCCTTCCACTTCGGCGGAATGCGCCTCAGTGCGCAGGCGTATGCCGTGGCGTTCAAGCACGGGGCTTTCAACCTTGCGCCCGCCGCGCCGCAGCACGGCCTTGACGCGCAACATCAGCTCGCGGACGCTGAAAGGTTTGACCACATAATCATCAGCGCCAAGGCTCAGTCCCACCACCCGGTCCACTTCTTCACCACGTGCGGTGAGCATGAGTACCGGAATGTGGGAGGTTTCAGCCTGCGCCCCAAGGCGGCGGCACACCTCAAATCCATCCACACCCGGGAGCATCACATCAAGGAGCACCAGGTCGGGGGTGTGCTGCCGGGCAAGGGCCAGACCCTGTGTGCCGTCGGCTGCTTCATGCACGGTGAATCCCTCGCGCTCAAGATTGAAACGCAAAAGTTCACGAATATCGGCTTCGTCTTCAACTATCAGTATTTGCTGGCTCATATGTTTCACCTCTATGACGCAAACAGAGTACAGCGGCTTTGTGCGCCAAACTGATGGAGGGCATGTTACAATTGCGTGACGAAAAACATTTTAAACAATCTGCAATATTTCAGCATGTTAATTGCGCAGATTGCAGCTTCACGCAGTCTTCTTCGTTTCGTCATATTTCTGTAACAGAGGCGGGCAAAAAGAGAAACGTACCGGGAAACGCCCCGGCACCAACATTAGAAACCAAGGAGAAAATCCATGTCTATCGGAAAACTGCTCGCCACTGCCCTCACGGTTCTGAGCCTTAGCGCTCCGGCCATGGCTGCCCAACAGGTTGTCATCAACGGTTCCACGACTGTGCTTCCTGTGGTCCAGAAAGCTGGCGAAGCTTTCATGGCCTCCCACCCCGATGTGGAACTGAGCATTTCCGGCGGCGGTTCCGGCAACGGCATCAAGGCACTCATTGAAAAACAGTGCGACATCGCCATGAGCTCACGCGACATCAAGGAAAAAGAAGTTGAAGCCGCCAAAAAAAACGGCGTGACCCCCAACCGAGTTGTTGTTGCCATTGACGCCATCGTACCTGTGGTCAACCCCGCCAACCCTGTTGCCGCCCTCACCACTGCCCAGCTGCGCGACATTTACGCTGGCAAGATCACCAACTGGAAGGAAATTGGCGGTCAGGACGGCAAGATCGTTGTCATCTCCCGCGATACGTCCTCCGGCACCTTTGAATGCTGGCAGGAACTTATCATGAAGGAAGAGCGCGTTAACCCCGCCGCCCTCATGCAGGCGTCCAACGGCGCTGTGGTGCAGGCCATTTCCAAGAACAAGAACGCCATCGGCTATGTTGGTCTTGGCTATCTCGACAAGTCCACCAAGGGCCTCAAGGTCAATGATGTGACCGCCAGCGCCCAGACCGCCCTTTCAAAGCAGTGGCCCATCGCCCGCGAACTTTTTGTCTTCACCAACGGCGCGCCTGCTGGCGGCGCCAAGGCCTTTGTGGATTACCTCCTGGATCCCGGCAAGGGCCAGAAGAACGTACTTGAAGTGGGTTATGTGCCCCTGGGCAAGTAGGTAGATACTACCGCGTTACACCCACAGCATCGGCGGAGCGGGACGGCATGTGCCTCCCGCACCCGCCGGGGAGAAAGCGCAATGCGCTCCAGAGACATCAAGGAAAAAGCGGTGCGCGTCACCCTTACCACCATGGCAGGCAGCTCGCTGCTGGCTCTGGCTGGTATTGTCATTTTTCTCTTCATGGAAGGCCTGCCGCTTTTCAGCGAATATCCCTTCCTCAATTTTCTTTTCGGCAACCTGTGGTATCCCACTGAGGAACCGGGATTGTTCGGCATATTCCCCCTGCTGGTGGCCTCACTGGCGGTGACGGTGCTTTCGTCTCTGCTGGCGGTGCCCATGGGGGTGCTGACAGCGGTTTACCTGACGGAAATCGCTCACCCCAATGTGCGGCGCGTCATTAAGCCTTTCGTGGAACTGCTGGCGGCATTGCCCTCGGTTGTGCTGGGTTTTCTGGGTATGGTGGTGCTTGCGCCCTTCCTACAGGATTTTCTGGACGCAGCCACAGGCTTGAATCTGCTCAATGCCTCGCTGGTGCTGGCGCTCATGAGCGTGCCGACCATCTGCTCCGTGTCTGAAGATGCCCTGTTCGGTGTGCCGCGCGACCTGCGCGAGGCATCGCTGGCACTGGGCGCTACCCGCTGGCAGACCACAGTGCGAGTGGTTATTCCTGCCGCTCTTTCGGGCATAGGCACAGCTGTGATGCTTGGCATGTCGCGCGCCATCGGTGAAACCATGGTGGTGCTGATGGTTGCTGGCGGTGCTGGCATCATCCCCACCTCGCTGCTTGACCCGGTGCGGCCCATGCCCGCCAGCATTGCCGCAGAAATGGCGGAAGCAGCATTCCGTAGCGAGCACTACCACGCGCTTTTTGCCATTGGCATTGTGCTCTTTTTCCTGACGCTGGCCTTCAATCTGGCTGCCGGATACATAGCCGAGAAGCACCGTCAGGTGGGAACCTCAAGCCTGTAACCGTTCAGTGTTGCCAGGTTGCGCAGTATGACGCCAGTTCAGAACGAGGAAAAATCCATGTCAGCCACCAGCCGCCTTACCCCTGTTCCTTCCACCGGGCCGAGCATCAAGCTCACACCGCGCCCTCTGGAAGCAGACCTCAAACACCACGATGCAGAAGAACCGCCGCGCGAAGAAGGCGTGCGCCTGCAATTTGCCAGCGGCAAGGGCCGTGGGCAGTACCAGACCTTCATGTTCTGGATGTTGCGCGCGATTGCCGCTTGTAACGTGCTGGCATTGCTGGCCGTATGCGCCTTTTTGCTGCAAAACGGCTTGCCTGCCCTGAGCTGGTCGTTCCTGACCGAGGCTCCCCGGCAGATGATGACCAAGGGCGGTATATTCCCCTGTATCGTCGGCACGGCAATTCTTTCGCTGGGTTCACTTTTGCTGGCGTTTCCTCTGGGCGTGGCCTCCGCCGTGTACCTCAATGAATACGCCAAGCGTAACGCCTTTGCCCGCTTCGTGCGGCTGGGGGTCAACAACCTCGCGGGTGTGCCTTCGGTTGTCTTTGGCCTGTTCGGACTTTCGTTTTTTGTTACCTTTTGTGGATTTGGCGTTAGTATTCTTTCTGGCGTGCTCACCCTTGCGGTCCTGACCCTGCCGGTCATTATCGGCACAGCCGAGGAAGCCCTGCGCAACGTGCCGGACACATACCGCGAGGCCTCGCTGGCTCTGGGCGCAACCAAATCGCAGACTATTGCCCGTGTTATTTTGCCAAGCGCGCTGCCCGGCATGCTCACTGGGGCTATTCTTGGCGTGGCGCGTGCTGCGGGCGAAACCGCCGCCATCATGTTTACGGCCTCGGTATTCTATATGCCCAAGGGGCCGGATTCCATATTCAGCCCGGTCATGGCGCTCCCCTATCATATGTATGTTCTTGCCACGGCTGGTACGGAAATCGACAAGACCCGCCCCCTGCAATACGGCACCGGCCTCGTGCTGCTCTTGCTGGTACTGGGTATGAACCTGCTTGCCATCATCCTGCGCGACAGGTTGCAGAAACGCCACTAATTCTCACACCCTCCCGCCTCCAGACTCCAATACCCTCTCCTTCCCTCCTCTCTGTCAGAGCCCGCGAAAGCGGGCTCTGGTCGTTATGATCTTACCATCAGTGCTGGAAGCAAAGGCAGGCTGCTGCATTGCCGCACATCCAGCGGCGGGATCCGTTCTATCCGCTGTAGAGACAAGCTGAGAGGTTGTCAGATTGGCGAAAAGCCACGCGGTCTTGCGCTTCTGCCGTTGCGCTCTCCTCCCGAACAGCGCTGGCAGCTTTACGCTGGGGAGGGCTGAAGGCCAGAGCCATGGCTCAACAAAAAGCCTTGGCACAGACGCAAAAAGGGAGGCCCGAAGGCCTCCCTTTGAATGCGTATCAAACCGTCCGAGACGGTTGCGCTTGGGCTAGAAGCTGTACGCGAAGACCACCTGGGCCTTCCACATATCCTGCTTGCTGAACGAGCTAGGAGTCTGGGCCTTCTTCCAGGTGCTGTTGTCCATGCAGTTGACCAGGTAATCCAGTTCCAGGTTCATTTCCAGGTTCTGGTAGATCTTGTAGGAGTTCACAAGGTTGAACTCCACAAGACCATCATTGGTGGTCATATAGGGCATGATGGAGTTGTTGTCAGAGTTGTAGCCTTCGGTCCAAGCATAAGCGTTGCGCATGTATTTAACCATGCTGGTGCTGTTGGTGCCGCCCCAGTAGGCCACGCGGAAGGTGTGCTTCAGGTCTTCCAGGAAGCTCATGTCCTTCAACTGGGCGCCGATGCCCCAGGTGCCGGAGTAGTCAACGCCGTAGTCCTGACGCAGCCAGCCCATATTGCCGTCGCCCATGTAGGAGGTCATGTTGCCGGTAGGAACGATAGAAGGCATGCGTTCAGAGCCGTTCTTCACGCTGCCGTCATCGCCGGAAGCGTACCAGCCGAACAGGCCGGGGGTAGCCCAATCCATTTTGTATTCAACAAGAGCCTTGGCCAGCCAGCCCTGACGCTGAGTGCTGCCGCGCACCCAATCGCCGCCCTGGCCCTTCTGCACATCGTAACGGCCCATGGATTCCACATAGCCGTAGTTGATGTCCAGTTCGATGTTCAAGGGATCGAACATGGTCACAGCCAGGGGCAGACCAGCCCAGAACATGGAACCGTAAGACTTGCTGGTGCCGCCCAGACGAACATAATCGGCATTGGCAATCGAGGTGCCCACAGGATAGGGCAAAAGGGTCAAAGGCGGGTTACCGTCACGGCTGCCGGGGTTAGCATTGGGATTGCTGCCGTTGGTCAGGGCATTTCTGCCCATCATGCCGTACATGACCCAAGGCGTAAGATTAACGCCGTCAAAGGTCAGGGGAGCCATCACGCCGAACAGATCCATGTTGTCAAGGTAGTTCGCGCGGTCAGAGTAGCGGGGGTCGCCACCAGTGTAGTTGTCGTTGAAGGGACGTGCCCAGAACGCGGTAAGGCCCACGTTTTCGTTGAATTTGTACGAACCGACAACAGCGGCCACATCGGTGTCAAGCACGGCGGATCCGCCAGCAATGGTGTTGGGCAGGGCAAGACCCTGGATACCCATACGGATCTTGGCATCGGTCTGGGGGATAGCCCAGTCGATGTAGGCGTTTTTCACGCGCACCTGATTGTTGCCGTCAGCGCCGAGGGCACCGCCAGTGGAGGACTGGCCCCACTTCTGCGTGCCGATTTCAAAGTACACGGTGCCGGACAGGGCTTCAGAAGCCACTGCATCCAACTGCAAGCGCACACGCTGCTGAGCGTCAAACATATCGGTATTGTTGGCTTTGACCTTGCCGTCATTGCCGGTACGTGTTTTGCTGACCATGCTGTCAGTGCCCACGCCGAAGCCCATGAGCCACTGGCCCTTGGCCTTGAAATCAATGGCGCTGGCACCGGTGGCCGCGCCGAACACCAAGCCAGCGGCCAGGATAAGCGTACAGATGCGTTTCATAAATCCCTTCCTCTCTAGTTTTTCCCACAGGGTTGACACAGGCCTGCTCCAACACAGGCTGTGAAAACATACCTAGAATCATGGATGATGGCAACCATTTTCGTCAAAAAATTTTTACCAGACTGTCACAATGGCAGAAATATGACGCTTAAATGACATGCAGGCAATGCCAAGGCCTTCATTCCGCCAATCCAAAGCCACGAAACTAGCTGCGCCAGGAGCCATCATACACCTATTATTCCCCAAAACTGCCTGCGTGGGTTTGCCGCAAAAACGCGTTCAAATTTTTGCAGGACAAGAAGCCGCCTCATTTTAATGGAGGCAGGTTCGCACACAAAAGCCCGCCCCTGTTCAAAGCCAGCATTGCTGCGGCAGCATGAACAGGGGCGGGCCACGGACTCACCCAAAAACCAAAACTTACTGGTACTTCGACTTACAGAAAATCAGGATCAGCGGCAGCTTTGCCCTCTGCCAGCATAATGCGCACATAGTGCAGGCTGTGCTCGTCAACCGGAATGATGGGAAAGGACTGGGAGCAGCCAGGGCAGCGCACCATGCGCGGCTCCGTTGGGCTTGCTTGCGGCACGTGCTTGCCGCAGTTGGGGCACTGATAAAAAAACAGGATCTCCATTCCGTCAGGCGCAACAGGCTGGACGGGTCGCTTGCGCTCAGCCACGGCTGGCCTCCCCTTCATTTTGGGGCGCGGCCAGATTGCGCCCGGTCATCAGTTCAGAAGGCTGCATTCCCCAAAGACCAAGAATGGTGGTGGCTACATCGGCCAGCCTGCCATCTGCCAGAGCATGCACCTTTCCATCCGGCTCCAGCAGAATGCAGGGAACGGGATTGGTGGTGTGAGCCGTGTGGGGCTGGCCTTCGGGCGTGAGCATCTTTTCGCAATTGCCGTGGTCGGCAATAACAATCATGCGGCCCTTGCGTGCCTCCACAGCTGCGACCATGCGCCCCAGGCAGGCATCAACCACTTCGCAGGCGTTGACCGCAGCCTGGAGAATGCCCGTATGGCCCACCATGTCGCCATTGGCGAGATTGCAGACCACAAGATCGTACGCGCCGGAATTCCAGGCTTCCACAAACTTGTCCGTCACTTCAACGGCGCTCATGGAGGGCTTTTGATCGTAGGTTTTCACCTCGCGGGGGGACGGCACAAGAATACGATCCTCACCAGCAAAAGGCTCTTCAAGCCCGCCGTTGAAAAAGTAGGTGACGTGCGCGTATTTTTCCGTTTCCGCAAGGCGTAGCTGCTTCAGTCCATGCCGGGAAACCACCTCGCCAAGCCCCATGCTCACGGCCTCCTTGGGAAAGGCCACGGGGATATTAAAACTTGATTCATAGGCGGTCATTGAAGCAACTCCGGCCAGAACCGGAACGCGGCCGCGATCAAAACCGTCAAACCCCGGCTGAATAAAAGCCTGGGTGAACTGACGCATACGGTCTGCGCGGAAGTTGAACAGGAACAAGCCGTCGCCATCGGCCATGCCTGCGTCATCGCCCGTTGCAAAGCACAGGGGTTTGATGAATTCGTCTGTGATGCCAGCCGCATACGAGGCTTCAATGGCCGCAACGGGTGTAAGCGTTGTTGCAGGGGTACCGTGAACGATAACTTCCCACGCTTCGGCAAGGCGCTCCCAGTGCTTGTCGCGATCCATGGCAAAAAAACGGCCCACCATGCTGGCGATGCGCGTCTTGGGTTGCCCTTCGATGCTCTTTTGCAGCGCGCGCATAAAATCCACGCCGCTGTGCGGGTCGCGGTCGCGCCCATCCATGAGGCAGTGGATGCGCACGGGCACCCCGGCCTTATGGGCCATGACGCACAGGGCTTCAAGGTGATGGATGTGACTGTGCACACCGCCATCAGAAAGCAGCCCCGCCAGATGCAGCTTGCCGCCGCTCTTGCGAATTGATTCAAGCAGCCCGTTGAGCACCGGATTGGCGACAAAGCTGCCGTCTTCCAGCGCCACGTCGATGCGGGTCATGTCCTGATACACCACGCGGCCTGCGCCGATGTTCAGATGCCCCACCTCGGAATTGCCCATATAGCCGCGCGGCAGCCCCACATCGCGCCCGGAGGCAGTCAGTTGGGAATGCGGGCAGCGCGCCATGAGCGCATCCATATTGGGTGTAGCTGCAATATAGGGCGCGTTGCCGGGCCCCGGCTCGGCAATCCCCCAGCCATCAAGAATCAGCAAGAGCGTGGGCGTCATGATTATTCCCCGCTTCGGGCTTCGGCCAGAGATGCGGCCTTGCCCCACAGGGCTTCAAGGCCGTAAAGCTCGCGCACCGGCTCCAGAAAAACGTTGACGACAATGTCGTTCATGTCCACCAGAATCCATTGACCGGCGGTGTAGCCTTCCATGCGCAGATATTCAAAATTGCGCTGGCGGCAAAGTTCGCCCACGCCATCGGCGAGGCTCTGGGCGTGACGCACCGAACCGGCGCTGGCAATGACCAGAGCCTCGGCAAAACCGCCCTGCCCGGCCATATCGATGCTGACCACGCGCGCGGCCTTATGCTCTTCAAGCCACGTGACCACGTCCGCCAGCTTTTCTTCCAGAGGGGCATCCGAATAACGCTTGGGGGCAGTGCCCCCTGCAGGTGAAGAAGAAGTGTTGTTTTCCATACCCTGCACATAACGTAAAGACGGGGCAAGAGCAATGGCGCAGCAAGCCGCCAACGCGCTGAAACGGGCGCGAAATCGCGCCAATCTGTATTGACCGCGCCAGCGCATTGCGGCATACCCAAACGAAGCTTTTCAGGGATCAGCGTCGCGCTTTTGCGCCGCCAAACGCCAGCCGCAGAAGGAGAGGGCCGTGCTTTTCAACATCAAACAGGAAACTCTGCCACGCGAAGAAATGGAGGCGCTGCAACTGCGCCGCCTGCGTGATTTGTGCAACCGCGTCTACGCCAACGTGCCCTTTTATCGCAAACGCTTTGACGAGACGGGCATCACCCCTGCCGACATCAAGTCGCTGGCGGATCTGAAACTGCTGCCCTTTACGGAAAAGCAGGATCTGCGCAACCACTATCCCTATGGCCTTTTTGCGGTTCCCAAGGATCACATTGTGCGCCTGCACGCCTCCAGCGGCACCACTGGCAAATCTGTTGTGGTGGGCTATACCCAGCGCGACCTTGAAACATGGGCGGAGCTGATGGCCCGCAGCCTGGCGGCCGCAGGCGTGGTGCGCTCGGACGTAGTGCATGTGGCCTATGGTTACGGCCTCTTTACCGGCGGGCTTGGCGCGCACTATGGCGCAGAACGCCTTGGCGCCACTGTTGTTCCCGCTTCTGGCGGCGCGACACGGCGTCAGGCCGGTTTGCTGCGCGATTTTGGCGCAACTGTGCTCTGCGCCACGCCTTCATACGGTCTGCATCTGTGGGAAGCGTCCATGGAAGTGGGCGTCAATTTTCGCGATCTGCCCCTGCGCGTGGGTGTGTTCGGTGCCGAGCCGTGGTCTGAAGCCATGCGCCGCGACATTGAGGACAAAATGGACATCAGCGCCATGAACATTTACGGCCTGTCCGAAATCATGGGGCCCGGCGTTGCCATGGAATGCGAAGAAGCAAAGTGCGGCATGCATTTGTGGGAAGACCACATTCTGCCCGAGATCATTGACCCCGTTACGGGCGACCAGCTCCCCCCCGGCGAAGTGGGCGAACTGGTGCTGACCACACTGACCAAGGAAGGCATCCCCATGTTGCGCTACCGCACGCGCGACCTCACCAGCCTTGATTACACTCCCTGCCGTTGCGGTCGCACCCACGTTCGCATTTCGCGCCTCCAGGGCCGCAGCGACGACATGCTCATCATCCGTGGCGTCAACGTGTTCCCGCAGCAGATTGAGGGCATCCTGATGGAAAGCGAGGGGCTTTCCCCCAATTACCAGATCATCGTCGATCGCGTGCACAACCTTGATACCCTTGAAGTGCGCGTTGAAATGAACGAAAACCTCTTTGCAGATGAAATCCGCAAGCTGCAAATGCTTGAAGGCCGCCTGCAAAAGACCATCAAGGAATATCTGGGCGTCTCCGCCAAGGTACGCCTGATGGAACCCCGCTCCATTGAGCGCTCCGAGGGCAAGGCCAAGCGCATTGTGGACAACCGCAAGGATTAGGCTAGAGACCAGGCGAAATATACGGCCTGCATGCGCGCCTAAACACGGCGCGTGCGGCATGTGTGGGGCCATCGGTAGTGCCGGTGGCCCTGATTGCAAAGAGGGGGCTCCGTCTCGACGGATGACAGCTGGATATTTTATTTGTTATTTCAGCTAATTAACAAATTTGTCAAAAAAGCGGCGAAAAAAAGTCCAGCAATGCTTGACACCTCAGCCTAGTCCGCGTAGAACGTTTTCTCGCTGAGCGGGAGTAACTCAGTGGTAGAGTGCAACCTTGCCAAGGTTGAAGTCGCGGGTTCAAATCCCGTCTCCCGCTCCACTTTT